>NZ_JBFRMK010000175.1:0-39654 GCF_041470405.1 Shewanella sp. 10N.286.45.A1 | reverse complement strand
ACACCGCTGCAAGTCCCGTGCTACCTAAGTAGTTGGCCTGCTGTGCCGTGTCAGTGGATGCGCATTATAGGGAAATCCTGAGTAAGCGCAAGCGCTTTTTAAACAAATAATACCTTTTTTATCATGTTTTTAGTTAAGCACATTTTAGCCACTAGTTACCCTCAGAGTTATCCACAAACAATCGTTAAAACGGCTATTTTATAGGCATGTGGTATCAATACTGTAATGGGGTACATTATATAACTGAGCCTTTAATGTTAGCGGTGTTTTCAATTCGTGCTAGTCAAAGTGCTAAGAATTTTAGAACAGGCAGCATGGAGCGCCTATTCGTTTAAAAATACATTAGCTAATAATAAGCAAAAAAAAGGGCGACTTTAATAAGTCACCCTTCTATGTCTATTGTTTGGCAGTCTTAGCTTAGCTTACCGTGACACTGTTTGTACTTCTTACCAGAACCACATGGACAAGGATCATTTCGGCCCACTTTCTCGCCTTCACGTACCTGAGGTTGAGTTGCAGCTAATGCTGCGCTCTCTTCTGCACCGACTATAGCTTCTGCTGCAGCGTGTTGGTAATCACGACGGATCTTTGCATCTTCTTGACGACGACGCTCTTCCATCTCTTCAACATCTGACTGCGCTTGAACTTGTACCTTAGACAAAATACTAATCACGTCGTGCTTTAGTGATTCAAGCATCTGCTGGAATAGCTCAAACGATTCACGCTTATACTCTTGCTTTGGATTCTTCTGTGCATAACCACGTAAGTGAATGCCTTGACGTAGATGATCCATTGCCGATAGATGTTCTTTCCAAAGCCCATCTAACGTCTGCAGCATAACGGCTTTTTCAAATTGACGTAGAACTTGCTCACCTACCATCTCTTCTTTTGCTTTATATGCATTTATCCATGTATCAACAATACGCTCACGTAATGTTTCTTCATGAAGATCATCTTCTTTATCTAACCACTCCTGCACAGGCAAGGCCATAGAGTACTCTTGTTGCAAGCGCAGCTCTAAACCAGCGACATCCCATAACTCTTCAACTGACTGAGGCGGAATGTATTGATCCATTAATTCATTGATTACATCAGTCTGAATATTAGTAATGGTATCTTTGATACTTTCTGCATCCATAAGCTCATTACGCTGTGCGTAAACAACTTGACGCTGATCGTTAGCGACATCATCAAACTCAAGCAGCTGCTTACGAATATCAAAGTTACGAGCTTCAACTTTACGTTGTGCGTTCTCAATAGCACGAGATACCCACGGATGCTCAATAGCTTCGCCTTCTTCCATACCAAGTTTCTTCATCATTGAAGAGACTCGGTCTGAAGCGAAGATACGCATTAAGCTATCTTCCATTGATAGATAGAAGCGAGAAGAACCTGCATCACCTTGACGACCAGAACGACCACGTAGTTGGTTATCGATACGGCGAGACTCATGACGCTCTGTACCTAGGATATGCAAACCGCCAGCATCGACAACTTCGTCGTGACGTATTTGCCAATCAGCTTTAATTTTAGCTCGTTGCTCATCAGTAGGATTAGCAAGTGCTTCGATTTCCATATTCCAATTGCCACCCAACACGATATCGGTACCACGACCGGCCATGTTGGTTGCAACAGTTACAGCACCAGTGCGACCCGCTTGGGCAACAATGTCTGCTTCACGCTCATGGAATTTAGCATTCAAGATCTCATGTGGGATCTTTTCTTTCTTCAATAAGCTGTGCAGTAATTCCGATTGCTCAATTGAAACAGTACCGACAAGCACTGGTTGCCCACGCTCACGACAACCGACGATATCTTTAACAATCGCGGCATACTTCTCTTCTGCAGTCAGGTAAACCAAATCAGGATTATCTTGACGAACCATTGGACGGTTAGTTGGAACAACAACTGTATCTAAACCATAAATATGTTGGAATTCGAAAGCTTCGGTATCAGCAGTACCCGTCATACCCGCAAGCTTTTCATACTGACGGAAGAAGTTCTGGAAGGTGATAGATGCCAAAGTTTGGTTTTCATTTTGAATATGAACGCCTTCTTTCGCTTCTACCGCCTGATGTAGACCTTCAGACCAACGGCGGCCAGGCATCGTACGACCAGTATGTTCATCAACAATGATTACTTCATTGTCTTGCACTATGTAGTCGACGTCTTTTTCAAATAAGGTATGTGCACGCAATGCAGCATTTACATGGTGCAGTAGCGAGATGTTCGCTGCTGAATACAGTGAGTCGCCTTCGGCTAACATGCCACGCTCAGTCAACAAGACTTCGACCTTTTCTTGGCCTCGCTCTGTCATATGAACTTGCTTAGCTTTTTCATCGATAGAGTAATCACCTTCACCGATCTCATCTTCAGTATCTTCTTTCTCTTGCTGAATTAGATTTGGGATCAGGGTATTTATCTTGGTGTATAGCTCTGAACTATCTTCGGCTGCACCGGAAATAATAAGTGGTGTACGCGCTTCATCAATTAAGATTGAATCGACTTCATCGATAAGTGCGTAATGCAAAGGACGTTGAACACGTTCTGCTGGCGAGAAAGCCATATTGTCACGCAGGTAATCAAAGCCAAATTCGTTATTGGTACCGTAAGTGATATCAGCATCATAAGCGGCTTTCTTTTCAACTTGACCAAGACCCGCAACGTTGATGCCAACGCTTAAGCCTAAGAATTCAAATAGAGGACGGTTATTTTCTGCATCACGACCAGCTAGGTAATCATTGACGGTAATAACATGAACGCCTTTACCTGTTAAGCCATTTAAGTAGGCAGGCAAGGTTGCTGTCAGCGTTTTACCTTCACCGGTACGCATCTCTGCGATTCGGTTACTATCCAAGATCATGCCACCAATAAGCTGCACATCAAAGTGACGCATTTCAAAAACACGCTTTGATGCTTCACGTACTGTTGCAAATGCCTCAGGTAAAACCGCGTCTAAGGTTTCTCCTGCATCTAGGCGTTCACGAAAGTGTACTGTCTTTGCTTTTAAATCTTCATCTGATAACTGCGCGTACTCTTCTTCAAGGCCATTAATTTTATTAACAACTTTTCCGAAAGCCTTAAGCGTACGATCGTTGCGACTACCAAATACTTTTGTCAGTAATTTACCAAACATCTGAACCACTTCTATGTTGTTGGCCAAGTCCCTTTTAGAGCCTGAAAGCCTATTTTCGATTAACCTGCCTTGCGGTAGACATATTTTTGCGGATCAATTTGCTGTCCACCGCGCAACACTTCATAGTGCACATGAGGCCCGGTTGAGCGCCCAGTACTTCCCATAACTGCGATCTTATCGCCTTTAGCGACCACGTCGCCTACGGTTACTGACAAAGCTTTATTGTGACCATAACGAGTTCGAAGACCATTACCATGGTCAATTTCAACGAGCTCACCATATCCAAACATCTTGTCCGCCCACATAACCACACCACCTGCGGTAGCGACTACATCGACGCCCTCTTCTCCAGCAAAGTCGATGCCTTTGTGCATCGTACGTTTACCGCTAAAGGGATCATTTCGTAAACCATAGGGCGAGGATAACCAACCTTTCTTAATTGGTCGCCCAGATATATAACGTTCTTCATCTATATGGAGATTAGACGCTACCGTTTCAAGTAGTGAGAGCTGAACATTATTATTATCCATTCTTAATACCAGCGCATCCATATCTGCAATGAGCTGATCGAGTTCAATGTTAGTGCCTAATTCACTTGCACCACCAACACCGACTTCTGAAGAGAAATCAAATTGATCTTCTAATTGATTATTTAGAGCAACTTGCTGACCCAACGCCTCTATACGCGTGAGTTTAGCTTGCATACGTGCAACGTGCGCCACTAACATCGACAGTTGAGTTTCAGTTGCACTCTTTAAAGAGATCAACTCGCTTTTCTGCTCTTCACGAGCCAAGCGTTCACTATCTGCATTGGTCTGTTGCTCTATAAGCTGCTTAGCATTGTGTTGATAAAGACCTGTTCCTGCTGCAATGAGCAAGATAGGTAATAACAACCAACGCTTTCCCGGTTGCCAACGTGTGGCACCGTTTCGACCTTGAATAAAAACTGTTACACTCATAGCCTAATTAAGCCATTTTATTATCATATGAAAAAGCCCCCACAGGATCTCAGTCAATTACTGCATCAGCAAGGGAACATGCCCAACTTAGCTGAAAAAGCAGAACTGCTATTACACTTAGATCACTACGTCAAAAAAGTGCTTACTGGCCCGGTGATAGAGCAGCTAAAAGTTGCTAATCTACGCCAAGGTACCTTGGTCATTGAAACAACTACGGCGGCTTGGGCGGCAAGAATTAACTTCCAAAAACCCAAAATATTGCAGATGCTGCAAGCCGAAACGCTACCCATGCTTACCGCTATCGAGGTCAAAGTCAACCCAAGCTTGCTAATGTATGAAACAAAATACAAACCTGCTCACAACCAGATAAGTGAAAATGCGGCTGCTCACATTGAAGCGTTAGCTGAGCATGCTGAAGGTACGCTAGCGGTAAAACTAAAACGGCTGGCTGCATTAGCCAGCCGTTCAAGGCAATCTTAATTCGTTTTTAAGCGAATACAGCGCCCGAAGGTACCGTAAAGCTTACTGGGGCATCAGCTTCTTTTTCAAAGCTAACAATCTCCCAAGCATCTTGCTGTGCAAGCATTGCACGCACTAACTGGTTATTAAGTGCATGCCCTGTTTTGTAGGCGCAGAACTCACCGACAATTGCATGACCAGCTACATATAGGTCACCAAAAGCATCAAGAATTTTGTGCTTAACGAACTCATCCTCATAACGCAGGCCATCGGGGTTGAGGACTCGGTATTCGTCAAGTACAACGGCGTTTTCCATGCTGCCACCAAGAGCCAAATTATTAGCTCTTAAGTATTCAATATCTCGCATAAAACCAAAGGTTCTTGCGCGGCTGATATCTTTAACAAAAGCAGAAGATGAAAAATCCATCACCATATGTTGTTGACTACGGGCAATTTCTGGGTGATTAAAGTCGATAGCGAAATCAACTCTGAAACCTTTGAAAGGTTTTAACTCAGCCCACTTATCACCATCTTCAACACGAATAGGTTTAGTGATCTTGATGTACTTCTTAGCTGCGGCTTGCTCTTGAATACCTACTGATTGAAGTAAGAATACAAAAGGACTCGCACTGCCATCCATAATCGGGATTTCAGGTGCATCAACTTCAATAATGGCATTATCAATGCCTAAACCAGCAAGTGCAGCAAACAGATGCTCAATTGTCGAAATACGAACACCGTCGTCATTTACCAGCGCAGTACACATCGTCGTTTCGCGAACTTGATCAGCAACAGCAGGAATTTCAACTGCTGGTGACAAGTCAGTACGAACGAGAATAATGCCGGTATTAACAGGTGCGGGTTTAACGATCAAAGTCACCTTGTTGCCGGAATGCAATCCAACACCAGTAGTTTTAACCATTTCTTTGACTGTTCTTTGAAAAATCATGTATTTACCCGTTTATTCGCTCAACAAAAAAGCTCGATTTATACACTTTTTAACCATGTATAGCCGATGCTGGTCGGATATCTTAGCATATCTTTGCAAATTCACCAAAAATGGCTGCATTGTTAGAGAATACATTAGTATCCACTCATGCCAGTTAACACCTTATTAACATTAAACTTAATCAGCTTGCTTTCGCAAAAATGCTGGAATGTCTAAGTAATCAAGGTCGCTCTTTTTCTCTGCTGTTGGTGCTACAGCAGGTTGCGCTGCAGCAGCTGTATTTCCGTTTGAAATCGTTGGCGAAATTGGGTCTTCCGCAGCAAAGGTTTCAGTACGAGTTTCAGCAGGTACAATTGGCTCTGGACGTGGTGCTGGTTTAGTTACAAGCTGAATATCTGGCTTTTTCTCAGCACCAATACCCGTTGCCACAACCGTTACACGTAGCTCATCTGACATTTCTGGATCGATAACTGCACCGACAACCACAGTCGCATTATCAGAAGCGTAAGCCTTAACGTGGTTACCTACGGTTTCGAACTCTTCAATGCTCATATCCATACCAGCAGTGATATTCACAAGCACACCACGAGCACCAGCAAGATCGATATCTTCAAGCAAAGGACTTGCAACAGCAGCTTCGGCCGCTTCTTCTGCACGATCTTCACCACTCGCAACACCCGTGCCCATCATGGCATTACCCATTTCTGACATCACAGTTTTAACATCGGCGAAATCGACGTTGATTAAACCTGGACGAGTAATAAGCTCTGCAATACCTTGCACCGCACCAAGTAGCACGTTGTTAGCAGCAGCAAATGCATCAAGTAAAGACGTACCGCGCCCCAACACTTTTAACAACTTTTCATTTGGAATAGTGATCAGTGAGTCAACGCTTTTGGCCAACTGCTCAATACCTTGATCAGCGAAGGTCATGCGTTTTTTGCCTTCGAATGGGAATGGCTTAGTCACAACTGCAACAGTAAGAATCCCCTCTTCACGAGCAACTTCAGCCACTACAGGAGCGGCACCAGTACCGGTTCCACCACCCATACCCGCTGCAATAAAGATCATATCTGATCCTTTAATCGCGTTACGGATACTTTCTTTATCTTCTTCAGCAGCTAAACGACCAATTTCAGGGTTTGCACCTGCTCCTAGCCCTTTAGTTACATCACGGCCTAACTGAATCGTGGTGCCAGCAGCTGACTTACGCAGTGCTTGCGCATCTGTATTGGTCGCTACAAACTCAACACCCTCGATATTGTGTTTAACCATATGCTCGACAGCATTACCACCACCGCCACCGACACCGATGACCTTGATCACCGCTTCATCTGTATGACTATCCATGATCTCAAACATGGTCTTTTCTCCGTTTTGCCTGCGTTACTAAATTAAAACTCGCCTTTAAACCAACTTTGGACCCGATTCCAAAGACTGGTGACCCCTTGTCGCTCAGGACGCTCAAACTGACGTTCGATGACTCTGCGCGCGCCATAATGAAGCAGCCCAACTGCTGTTGAGTAGATAGGCTGATCCACATATTCATATAAACCTTTCACTGGCAACGGTTGTGCCATTCTAACTGGCATACCGAATGTTGCCTCAGCAACATCAACCGCTCCTTCAATCGAAGCTGTACCGCCTGTTAGCACTATGCCCGCAGCCACTTGGTCTTCAAGACCACTATCTCGCAACTGCTTTAAAATTAATTCAAATAGCTCTTGGTATCTTGGTTCAACCACTTCAGCCAGTGTATGCCTAGACATACTGCGCGAAGGACGCCCGCCTACTGAAGGGACTTCAATGCTATCTTCTCGGCTTACCATAGAGCTTCGTGCACTCGCATGCTGCACTTTAATTTGCTCAGCATGGGATAACGGTGTGCGGAAGATCTTCGCGATATCATTAGTCACTTGATTACCCGCAACTGGCACTACCGCACAATGGCGCAGTGCACCGTTGGTATAAACTGCGATATCTGTAGTCCCGCCGCCCATATCAACCAAACAAACACCAAGATCTTTCTCATCATCGGTTAACACTGAGTCTGCAGATGCGATTGCTGAAAACACTAAGTCATCAACCTTAAGTCCGCAACGCTCAACACTCTTAGTAATATTCTTTGCCATGTCGTTTGCGCAAGTGACGATATGCACTTTAGCTTCCATACGCATCCCAGACATACCGATAGGGCTCTTAATCCCATCTTGCACGTCGATAGCATATTCTTGCGGCAACACGTGCAGAATCCGTCTCTCCGTTGGGATTTTGACTGAACGTGCGGTGTGGATGACATTATCGACATCCTCTTGTGTCACTTCTTCATCGTTAATCGATACCATGCCATTTTCATTCTGACATTCGATATGCTTGCCCGAAATACTCAGGTAAACCGATGAAACTTGGCAGTCCGCCATCAACTCCGCTTGATCGAGTGCTCGCTGAACACTGCGTACAATAGAATCAAGATCATTTACACCGCCTTTATCCATCCCTCGTGAAGGGTGGTTGCCGAGGCCGACAATACTGATCTCGCCATCAGGCAATACTTCACCAATGATCACAGCAACTTTTGAAGTTCCTATGTCCAAGGCTACGATCAGATTTCTATCTAGATTCTTAGTCATTAATTAACGGCTCTCTGTTTGTGCATCATCCCAATCTACGGCCAGTCCAGTGTCGTAGCGTAAATCCACCACCCCTACCTTTTTATCTTGCGCTGCAAGCTTAGGGTAGACGTGAATAAACCTTTGTATCCTTGTCATACTATCTTCTCGGCCAAGCTCAAGCCTGATACCGTTATTTAACTCTGCATGCCATGCATGTCGTGCACTCAAGCTCAAACTCTTTAAGCTAAACCCATTGATTGTCAACAACTCACCGAGTTGTTGATAGGTTGTCAGCACCGACTTGCCTTGTGCTTCTGGCCCCGTCAACGAAGGTAAATTGGGTATCCCCTCTTTTGCTGGAGCATCAAACACATCACCATAGGTGTTGAGCCAAGCATCTCCATTCCAATGGGCTACCGGTACTTGTTCAATCAAATACACTTTTAACTTTGCAGGCCATTCGCGCCTTACCGATGCCTGATAAACCCAGGGCAAGGCTTCTAATGCCTGCTGCACTTGATTGACATCTGCAGAGAAAAAGCTTCTTTGCATTAAATCTTGCAGTGCAACTTGAATTTCTTGGTCAGCGGTATAATTCCGCTCACCATTAATTGCAACAGCTTCAATTGGCAATGCATCCGCATCATTCAGGACCGTATTTAGTTTAAAAGCTGCAGCTGAAAGCCCAATTAAAACACACGCTAAAAACACTAGCCCAAAGCATAAATACCAGTCGGTTTTTAACAGCAAAACCCGAATACGTTGGCCTTTATCGCTCCAAGACATCCTTACGCCCTCTTATTAGGTCGTGAAGACGGAAAACCGGCCATTATATAGACCTTATCCTTAGCGTCAAAATTTGCAGTGTAACTCATTGTATATATTTCTAAGTTACCCATTTTTATCTTCAGCTTCTTTTGCGTCAAAGCCTAAATTTGACTGTGCCAAATTTCGCGATAACACGCCAATATTACCCGCGCCTTGAGTGAGAAGCAGATCACCATTTTGAAGTAATTCTGGTAATACCGTTTGTAGCTGCTCACTATTGGCAACAAATACGGGCTCTAGCTGGCCACGAACTCGAATAGAACGACACAACGCACGACTATCAGCTCCCGGTATAGCAGCTTCTCCTGCGGCATAAACATCAAGTAGCAACAAGCAATCAACCTGAGACAGTACTTCGACAAAATCTTCATAAAGATCACGAGTACGGCTATAACGATGCGGTTGATAAATCATTATCAATCGGCGCTCAGGCCAGCCCTGTCTAGCAGCTTTAATCGTTGCAGCGACTTCGCTCGGGTGGTGACCATAATCATCAACCAATTTGATCTCGCCTTTACTGGTTTCAAAGTCACCGACTTGCTGAAAACGGCGACCAATTCCCTGAAATTCGGCCAGTGCTTTTACGATAGCCTCATCTTCAATATCATCTTCACTTGCCACAGCAATTGCCGCCAAGGCATTTAACACATTGTGTTCGCCAGGCAGGTTTACCGATAATTGCAGATCAGCAACGCCGTTACGCTTAACGGTAAACTGACTGCTGTACCCTGTTTGCTTGAAGTCAACGGCTTGCACATCGGCTTCATCACTGAAACCATAGGTCACCACTTTTCTGCTAAAACGTGGCAATAGTTCGCGCACAATAGGATCGTCGATACAAACCACAGCAACACCATAAAATGGCAGATTATGGATAAAATCGACAAAAGTATTCTTAAGCTTTTCTATATCGCCACCGTAGGTATCCATATGGTCGGCTTCGATGTTGGTCACCACACTAACCATTGGCTGCAGGTGTAAAAAGCTCGCATCACTTTCGTCGGCTTCAGCGATCAAATAACGGCTATGACCTAAGCGGGCATTAGTACCTGCGCTATTTAATAAGCCGCCAATAACAAAAGTAGGATCACGATCTGCTTGACCATACACACTGGCAATTAAACTGGTTGTGGTTGTTTTACCATGGGTGCCAGCAACCGCAACGCCGTGGCGGTAACGCATCAGCTCAGCTAACATCTCTGCACGCTGTACCACAGGGATCCGCAACTCTTTTGCAGCCATCAACTCTGGGTTGTCGGCACTAATAGCGGTTGAAACTACGACTACGTCAACGTCCCTAACATTCTCGGCATTGTGGCCTATGTGGATTACTGCACCCAACTGACTTAGTCGATCTGTCACTGCATTTTCAGCGATATCAGAGCCACTCAATTTGTAGCCCTCGTTAACAAGCACTTCCGCTATGCCGCCCATACCAGCACCACCTATTCCAACAAAATAGATATGCTTCACCCTACGCATTTCAGGGATCATGGTTCTTAGCTGCGAATACTTCTCTGCTTTGTTACTCATCTCAACCCTTTTCCGCTAATTTAATACAGACGTCGGCGACTCGTTGCGTTGCATCTAGTACAGCCACATCTCGGGCGCGCTCGCCCATTTTGCATAACTCTTTTCTGTCTGATGCTAGCATCGACAATTTACTTATCAACTTACTGCTATCCACCAAAGGTTGTGGCAATAAAAATGCAGCGCCCGCCTCGACTAATACCTGAGCATTTTTGGTTTGATGGTCATCTACAGCATGGGGATATGGCACTAATAGGCTCGGCAAACCAACTGCTGCAAGTTCCGATACAGTCAATGCACCCGAGCGGCACACAACCACATCAGCCCAACGATATGCAGCTTCCATATCGTCGATAAACTCAGCCACCTTGACACTGCCATCTTGGCCTAAATGCTGATACTCAGCTTTAACTGATGCTAGATTGTTGCGACCAACTTGATGCCACACAGTCATAGGATGAGTTTTGCTTACGCCCTCAAGCGCTCCAGGCATGACATCGTTAAAGATCTTCGCGCCTAAGCTACCACCCACCACTAAAACCTTCAGAGCATCCTCTTCACAAGCTTTATCTCTATTGCCACCCAATGCAATCAACTCTTTGCGAATTGGATTACCTACAGTTTCAGCACTGACATCTGTAAATGTATCTGGAAATGCACACAGCACTTCAGTAGCGACCTTAGATAAAAGCTTATTGGTCATCCCTGGAATCGCATTTTGCTCATGCAAAACTAATGGGATGCCTGATAATCTTGCAGCGACTCCGCCGGGGCCGCTGGCAAAGCCGCCCATGCCCATCACCACATCAGGTTTAAAATCTTGGATCACTGAACGAGCTTGTATAACTGAGCGCAGGATCTTGAAAGGAGCTGCCAGTTTACGTAATAAACCGTTACCTCGAACCCCTTTGATATCAAGAAAGTCGATATCAAAACCATGTTGAGGCACTAATCTCGCTTCCATTCTATCGGCAGTACCTAACCAGCGTACCTTCCAGCCCTGCTGGCTTAGGTATTTTGCAACCGCAAGCGCAGGAAAGACATGGCCGCCAGTGCCGCCTGCCATAATTAAAATGCGCTTCTGTTGTACTTGGTCAGTCATTAATTCACTCATTATTTTGGACCTCGGCCTTCAACGGCTTGGATCACACTTAATCGTCTTTCGTAATCAATTCGGATCAACATCATCGCAGCTGCCGTCATAACCCATAAACTACTACCACCATAGCTAATGAATGGCAGGGTCAAACCTTTTGTCGGTAACATGCCGATACTTGCACCTACATTGACCACCGTTTGAAAGCAGATCCAAATACCAATACCGTAGGCAAGGTAGCCATCAAATGCACGCTCAAGCGATAAGCACATGTTACCCAGCTTGATCGCTCTCAAAGCGACAAACAGCAGCACCGCAAGCACCACAATAATGCCGATAAATCCTAACTCCTCACCAATAACGGCAAAGATAAAATCGGTGTGAGCTTCAGGCAGATACTCTAATTTTTGAATACTATTTCCTAAACCTTGCCCAAACCAGTCGCCACGTCCATAAGCCATCAACGATTGGGTTAGCTGATAGCCACTACCAAATGGATCTTGCCAAGGATCTAAAAATGACGTCACTCGTCGCATACGATATGGCTCTAATGCCACCAAAGCCACAAACGCTAATACTCCGGTGAGGATCAGCGCAAAAAAGTCTAACAATCTGGCGCCAGCCAAAAATAGTAAGCCTACAGTGCCAACAAATAGCACCACTACTGTGCCTAAATCCGGCTGCATTAAAATTAGAAATGCATACACTGCAAAGACAGCGATAGGTTTATAAAAACCTTTAGCGTTTTCTCTAATCTCTTGATGACGCCTTACCAAGTACCCCGCCATATAAATTGCAAAAACGAACTTGGCGATCTCTGCAACCTGTATTCGAATAGGCCCAACAGTTAACCAGCGGGTAGCACCGTTTACCGTGGTACCGACTAACAAGACTGCGACCAGCATAATGCCCACTATCAACAGTAAAAATGGACTAAAGTTTTGCCAATGGCGCATCTCTACTTGTAAAACCACGGCCGCGATAATCATACAGCCCACCAAATACGCGCCATGGCGCCATACAAAGTGAAATGGATTACCCGTTAAACTCTGCGCTTCAGGCATGGAAGCGGACATCACCATCACAAAACCAAAGCAGATTAACGACAATACCGCGAACAACAATGCTCGGTCATACAGCTGCATACCAGGTGCCGTTCTATCTGCAAATAAGTTTGCTAGCGACCACTTAAAGCGGCCGCTAAACAGACTGAGCTGCTTCTCAGCGCTAGGCATTTAACTTGCCGACTTCAGCACGAAAATCATCGCCACGCGCCATAAAATTAGGGTACATATCTAAACTGGCACATGCTGGTGACAAAATAACGATATCACCTGCCGTTGCAATTTCATTGGCTAACGCTACCGCTTCAGCCATGGTTTCAACAGACTGTGCGCCCGCTTTGAGAGCGGCAATTTTGTCACCATCTTTACCTAAGGTGATTAAACTACTGACCTTTTCCAGCGCCGTTGCTAAGGCGGAAAAATCTGCACCTTTACCGTCACCGCCAGCAATCAAAATCAATTCACCTAAATGCTCACTTAAGCCTTCGATTGCTGCGACTGTTGCACCAACATTAGTTGCTTTAGAGTCGTTGACATAAGTCACTCCAGCAATATCGGCGACCACTTCACAGCGATGAGTCAGCCCTGTGAACTGTTTAGCGACTGCAACTAGATATTCGCGGTCGATATCAACACTGCTTGCCAGTGCCATTGCCGCAATCAAATTAGCGTGGTTATGACTGCCCACCAAAGCGACCTCACTAATAGGCATAATCACACTGCTGCCACGTACGATATTGCCATCGGCAATACCCCAAGCGTCAACTTCTGGCACATCTAGACCAAAGCTATTTTGGTTCATTGGGCTATTTGGCAATGTCAGCAGATCTTCTCGATTAAACAGTATGCTTTTACTTTGATCATAAAGATTCAGTTTGGCTTGTCGGTATGACTCCAAGTCACTGTAGCGATCCATATGATCTTCGCTAATATTCAAACAGGTTGCAGCAATACAATTGAGGCTATGAGTGGTCTCGAGTTGGAAACTGGATAACTCAAGCACATAAAGCTCTTTGGGATCCAATAACAGATCCAAAACAGGAATACCTATATTGCCACCCAAGGCATAGGATAATCCCGCCGCAGCAGCCATTTCACCCACTAATGTAGTGACTGTAGACTTACCATTTGAACCAGTGATACCTATAACACGGGCTGAGCTATTAGCAATTTCTCTCGCGAATAGCTCGACATCGCCAATCACTTCAATACCCATATCAAATGCAGCACGTACCTCTGGTGTTTCAACCGAAATGCCCGGGCTAATAACAATCTGAGACGCTTGAACCAAATAGCGGCAATCGAATCCACCCGCGATTAGCTCAACATCAGGATAAATTGCAGCCAACCGGTCTGCACCTGGAGGCTGGTCTCGACTATCCATCACCAACGGAGTTATCCCCTGATCACACAGGTAGCGAACAACCGATAAGCCGGTTGCTCCCAAACCTAATACTATGTGTGAATGCTGTTGCGCCATGTTATATGTCCGTTTTATCTAAGCTTCAACGTTGCAAGACCAAGCAACACTAGGAATAGGGAAATGATCCAAAAGCGTACGATAACGCGCGGCTCTGGCCACCCTTTTAACTCATAATGGTGGTGTATCGGTGCCATACGAAAAATACGCTGACCTCTTAGCTTGTATGAACCGACCTGCAATATAACGGATACGGTTTCCATTACGAACACGCCGCCCATAATGACAAGTAAGATCTCCTGACGGACCAATACTGCAATTGCGCCCAATGCTGCACCAAGTGCTAGAGAGCCTACATCCCCCATAAATACTTGTGCTGGATAGGTGTTAAACCATAAGAACCCAAGCCCTGCACCGACAATCGCAGTACAGACAATCACTAACTCACCCGCTCCGGGTAGATAAGGAATGTGCAAGTAGTTTGCAAATTGAACGTGTCCAGAAAGGTATGCTATCAATGCAAAAGCAGCTGCGACCATAACGGTTGGCATAATCGCTAGGCCATCTAGACCGTCTGTTAAGTTAACCGCGTTACTTGAACCCACAATCGTGAAGTACACTAATACAATAAAGAAAGCACCAAGTTGTGGCATCACATCTTTAAAGAAAGGCACAACCAGCTGGGTTTCTCCCGCTGTATCCGCTGACGCATAAAGATAAACAGCAATCACGATGGCTGCGATAGATTGCAATAGGTATTTCCAGCGTGCGATCAAGCCCTTAGTGTCTTTACGAACCACTTTGCGATAATCATCGATAAAACCAATGGTGCCAAAACTTGCTAGCACAAACAGCACGACCCACACATAGCGACTACCCAAATCGCCCCAAAGCAATACACTAATAAAAATACCAGCAAGAATAAGTAAGCCACCCATTGTCGGTGTTCCACGCTTACTAAAATGAGATTCTGGGCCGTCGTTACGCACGACTTGACCTATTTGCAATAACTGCAAACGCTCAATCATCTTCGGTCCCCACCAAAGACTAAACATCAATGCCGTAATCAAACCAAGAATGGCTCGGAAGGTGACATAAGAAAATACGTTAAACCCACTGTAAAACTGGGTTAAATACTCCGCCAGGTAAACCAGCATTAAACAAACTCCCCGCGACCAAAGGCCATTGTTAAAGCTTCAACTACACGTTCCATTCTCGCACTGCGAGAACCTTTGACTAAGATTGTGATATCGCCATTAGACTCATTAATGTAAGCCATTAACTTTTCTACTAATTCACTAATATTATTATGGTGTGCAGCACCAAAAGCATGACTCGCACCTTCACTTAGCTCGCCTACACAAAACAATGCATCAACACCTTTTGCTTTAGCTTCTGCGCCTAGCTCATTGTGCAAAAGGGCGGCATTGTCGCCTAATTCTCCTAAATCGCCCAGCACTAAACACCGATTTCCGTTAATTTCTTGAAGCCAGTCAATCGCCGCGCCGACCGAGGCGGGGTTGGCATTGTAGCTATCATCAATTACCGTTACTCTGCCTAAACGAGTTGGCAACATTCTGCCCTTAACAGGCTCAAGTAAGCTCAGTCCTTGATTGATAAAGCTTAATGACATACCAAGTGCCAAACATATGCTACTAGCAGCCAATGCGTTCAGTACCTGATGCCGACCAGCAAGTGGTAAAACCACAGATTCAACCTGCTCTCTATAGGAAATATCAAAGCTGTATCGTCCGCCTTTATCAGCATGCAAAGACGTTGCTTTCACGTCTGCTGCCGCGTCAATAGCAAAGGTCAACTGAGTTAAATGCTTAGATGCCGTTAACATCACTGCTGAAAAAGCATCATCGGCATTGATAACCGCAGTGCCTTCTGCAGCAACGTGATTGAAAATCTCTGATTTTGCTCTGGCGACTCCAGCTAACGAGCCAAACCCTTCAAGATGTGCAGAGGCGACATTATTCACCATCGCCACGCTGGGCTTAACTAAACTAGAGGTGTAATCAATTTCACCAGCGTGATTAGCACCCAGCTCAAATACACCAAACTGATCACCTGCTTGTAAACGCAACAATGTCAGCGGTACACCGATTTCGTTATTAAAGTTACCTGCGGTATATAGCACTTGGTGCTGCTGTGACAAAATGGTAGCAACCATCTCTTTTACGCTGGTTTTACCGTTTGACCCTGTTAATGCAACACAGACTGGCGCTAACTTATCTCGTACATAAGCGCCAATTTCACCCATCGCTCGCTGGCTATTTGTTACAATAATTTGTGAGACAGCAAGAGGGAGTTCATGCTCAACCAACACAGCCATTGCGCCATTTTCTGCGGCTGAAGCAGCAAAGCTATGCCCATCAAAGTTGTCGCCTTTCAGCGCCACAAAGAGTGTTTGTCCATCCACTGCGCGACTATCACTCGATACCTGTTCTATCGACAAATCTTCTCCAAGCAACTTGCCACCAAGGTGCTCAGCAATTTCAGTTAACGACAGCCTTATCATGCGTGATCTTCCGCTATCGCTTTAGTAAACGCGCGTTCGTCATAATTCAATTTTTCACCATTAACTTCTTGGTAAGTCTCATGCCCTTTACCAGCAAGTAGCACCATGTCACCAGGCTTTGCTAGCGCTACTACTTCTCTAATCGCCGCTTTACGATTAACTTGAGATTGCGCTTTTTGCGGCTCTGTAAAGCCTGAAAAAACATCTGCGATAATATCTTCAGGGTTTTCACTGCGGGCATTATCGCTGGTCACCATCACATGATCTGCATGCCGTTCAGCGCTGATAGCCATCATAGGCCTTTTACCTGAATCCCTGTCGCCGCCACAACCAAATAAGCACCACAATTCACCCTTACAGTGCACTCTTAATGCTTGTAGAGCTTGCTCTATAGCATCCGGCGTGTGGGCGTAATCGACGACTAAGATCACATCACCATTTGTGGTAAAGCGCTCCATTCTCCCAGCAACAGGAGTCAACCCAGAGGCTAGACTAACCAGTGCAGCCATATCTTCACCCACAAGGTAAAGTGCACCTAGAGCCGCCACCAAATTGGAAAGGTTAAAGTCACCTAATAGCGGCGACTGCAGCTTAGCTTCACCTTCAGGCCAAACTAACGTGCACGATACGCCACCATCATGGTATTGGCACTGCTTGGCATAAATATCTGCTTTTGTATCACCTTTGATACTGAAACCTAACGTTTTGCCTGCTGTTGCTTGTGCTAACCAAGCGGCACCCGTTTCGTCATCACAATTGACCAAGCCAGCACGCAATGAGCTAAAGCTAAATAAGCGTTGCTTAGCCGCGCCGTATGCCTCCATCGTATGGTGGTAATCAAGGTGATCACGGCTCAAATTGGTAAATACCGCCACATCAAAAGGCACTGCCTCTACGCGGCCTTGTACTAATCCATGACTAGACACTTCCATAGCACAGGTATCTGCATGGCTTTTTTCAAAATTTTGTAACTGTTTAATCAGAGTAATTGCATCGGCAGTCGTGTTGCCACTATCGACAAGTTCGCCCCATAAACCATTACCAAGTGTGCCCATCACGGCAGTTTGCTTCTGTTGCAGTTGCTGTAATTGAGCAATTAACTGCGTCACAGAGGTTTTGCCGTTAGTGCCTGTCACACCGATAATCCGTGGACGCTGACTCGACAACGGGTATGCCTGCGCAGCTAACGCTGACACTTGACGATTTAATTGGAAAAACGCAATCTGCAAGCCATTTTCGCTGCTAATATTGCCATGTTCTTCTGGCGAGTCGGTATGTACCAACACTGCAGCAGCACCGTTATCCAATGCGGTTTGAATATACTGTCGTCCATCTACCTGATAACCAGGTACTGCGACAAAAAGATCGCCCGCTTTTAGCGCACGGCTATCAAGCGAGAGATCATTGAAAGCTTCTATCCCTGAATAGTGAAACCAGGGAGCAAGGAGATCTCGAATTAACATTATTCTGCACTCCTAGATAAAGCAGCCAAACGAACTTTTTCGCGGCTGGAAATGGGTTCAACATTCAACATTTGCAAGGCACCAGACATCACTGATGCAAATACGGGGGCTGCAATATCACCGCCGTAATATCTATCGCCTTTAGGTTCATTAACGACAACCGCGATAGCAAGTCTTGGGTTATGCACTGGCGCCACACCGGCGAAAATAGCCACGTAGTCTTCACCATAGCCACCGGCAACGGCTTTACGGGCTGTACCTGTTTTACCAGCAACAGGATAACCTTCAATATGTGCCTTACGGGCCGTACCGCCTTTCTCGGTGACACCAACCAGCATCTCCATCACATTCTGCGCGACATCAGCTGAGATAACTTGGGTACCTTCAGGCTTTTGCTTAAGCTTTAAAATCGAGGTTGGGTAAAGCACCCCTTTACTGCCAAGGGTGGCGTACATTCTGGCGATCTGTAATGGCGTAGCCATTAAGCCGTAACCAAACGACAGTGTGGCTCGCTCAAACTCAGACCAACGACGTCGGTCGTGAATTAGACCCGCACTCTCGCCCTCAAGGTTAATCCCTGAGTAGTTACCCAGTCCCATCGCTTGATAGGAGCCTAACAACTCTTGTACTGGCATCGACAACGCTATTTTTGTCATGCCGACGTTACTTGAATGCACCAAGATACCGGCTAGCGACAGGTCGCCATAGTTGCGGGTATCACGCACAATTTTACCGCCGATACGCATTCGGCCAGGGTTTGTTTTAATGATGTCGTCAAGCTTAATCGTGCCCGCTTCAAGCGCTGCCGCGACGACGAAGGGTTTTATGGTTGAGCCTGGCTCATAAGCATCAGTAAGCGCACGGTTGCGCATACGGTAACTCTGCAGGTTCTCACGAGAATTAGGGTTGTAAGAGGGAGTATTAGCCATCGCTAACACTTCACCAGTATTCACATCTAGCACCACGATCGATGCTGATGTAGCTTGGTTAGCTTCAGTGGCCTTTTTTATCTCTCGGTACGCCAACTGTTGAATACGTTGGTCGATACTTAAAACAAGATCATTAGGGCTTTCACCCTCTTGCACCATGTCTAATCTCTCAACGACGTGGCCATCTCGAGATTTACGCACCTTCTGTTTAGTCGGCGTACCCGTTAACCAGTCGTTATAGGTATTCTCTATCCCTTCAATACCTCGATCGTCAATATTGGTAATACCAACGAGCTGCGCGGAGATCTCACTGGTTGGATAGTAACGACGTGATTCAGGCTTGAGGTAAACACCGGGTAATTTGAGTTTTTTAATATAGTCAGCAACAGCCGGAGTAACTTGACGTTTTAAGTAAGTAAAGCGTTTACGCGGGTTACTTTGGACTCGTTTTAGAATTTTATCTTTTGGTTCATGCAGCACATCAGCAAGCGCTTGCCAGCGGCGCATATCGACAAAACCATTTTCGTCATGCACGACTTTAGGATCAGCGTAAACGGCTTTCACAGGCACACTAACCGCTAACATCTCACCGTTACGGTCGGTAATGAGACCGCGTTGTACTTCTCGGCTCGTAGTCCTTAACGTACGCATATCACTTTCATGACGTAACTTTTCAGGCTCAATAATCTGAATATAAGCCGCTCGACCGATAAGACTGGTAAATAGCATGCAAACAAAGGCCACAACAACGTATAAACGCCATTGAATCAGCTGTGGTTTCTGCTTACGCTTTGCCTGTTTACTCATGGGACTCTAACTACCACCTCTTCTTTGGGTAAAGGACGTCTCATATTGAGCTCTTTAGTCGCCATTCGGGTTACTCTGCTGTGTTCTGAGCGAGACTGCTCTTCAAGTAGCAAGTTTCGCCATTCAATATCTAATCGATCACGCTCTTGCAGCAATTGCTCCCATTTACTCGTGTACTTACGCCCTTCGTAACTGGTGTAAACCACTGCGACCGCGTTGAGCATGACAAGTAATGCGACTACCATGACCCATTTGTGGTGCCATAGATCTAGCAACACAATACGAGTTAGGTTTAGCTGCGACTTACTCACTTAAGCCTCTACACTGACTCAAGATCATAAGGTAAGCGTTCAGCAATACGTAGCACTGAGCTTCTTGCTCTAGCGTTGCGCTCTATCTCTTCTGCTGACGGTTTAATCGCTTTGCCTAAGCCTTTCAACTTACGTGACTTGTTGATTTCGGCTTCAGTGATCGGTAGCCCATGCGGCACACTTTCACCTTGGCTATGACGACGAATAAAGCGTTTCACCATACGGTCTTCCAGTGAATGGAAGCTAATGACTGATAAACGACCTTCAGGAGCAAGCACTGTCAATGCGCCTTCTAGTGCTTGATCAATCTGCTCAAGCTCACTATTGATATAGATACGAATGGCTTGGAATACTCTGGTTGCAGGGTGCTTATTACGTTCTTTATTCTTGGTAATACGGGCGATCAAATCTGCTAAATCTTTAGTACGTAAGAACGGTGTGTCCTCACGATCAGCTGCAATACAACGAGCAATATGACGTGAGCTTTTCTCTTCACCGTAGGTTTTGAACACCCAAGCCATATCTTCAATTTCTGCACGAGCAATCCACTGCGCTGCGGTTTGGCCTTGAGAGTTATCCATACGCATATCCAGCGGACCATCGCGTAGGAAGCTAAAACCACGTTCAGCGTCATCGAGCTGAGGCGAAGATACACCGAAGTCCAGCAATACACCGTCAATCTTGCCCTTTAGGCCAAGCTCTTCTACATACTGCGCTAACTGACCAAAGCCACCATGCACAATCTGAAAGCGACTGTCGTCTTTAAACTGCTCTGCCGCTAAAATGGCTTGTGGATCTCTGTCAATTGCAATCAGTCGACCATTAGGTCCGAGTTGCTCAAGCACTTTTCTCGAGTGACCACCGCGGCCGAAAGTACCATCTATGTAGATGCCATCTTCGCGTATATTTAGGCCTGCTACGGTTTCTGTTAGCAAAACCGATAGGTGTTCAAATGATTGCGTCATGTTTATCTTCTATTTGGTTAATATCACTCATTAGAGCGAAAAATCAGCTAAACGTTGATTAGCTGCTAAATCTTCATTAAGAATCGCAATGCGACTCTCTTCAATCTGCTGTTGCCATGCCGCTTCGTCCCACAACTCAAATTTATTCAGTTGCCCGACTAACATCGCCCTTTTCTCTAGATTGGCATATTGGCGTAATGGTGTCGGTAAAAGTACCCGGCCATTGCCGTCCAATTCACACTCATGGGCATAACCAAGTAACATACGTTTAATGGCTCGCTCTGCAGGTTGGGTATCTGATAATTGGGATAACTTAGCCGCTATTTGCTGCCACTCTTGTACTGGATAGAGCAGTAAGCAGGGCGATTGAATATCGACGGTAATCACTAACTGACTGTTATGATGGGCGTGCAAAGGCTCACGGTGCCGTTTTGGCATCGCAATTCGTCCTTTCGCATCTAAATTGATAGCGCTCGCCCCAGAAAACACGTTATGTCGTCCTTGTTAATTTATCAAAAATCCACAAATATCCACATTTACCCACAACAGCTAAGTTTAGGGATACAATGCAAGAATTGTCAAGGGGGCGGCGTTATTTAAAATCCAGTAACCAAGCGGGTTAGCAGGGAGTTTTAAACTAAATGCTATCGAGTGCACAAATAGGGATTTTTGTGGGAGATGAGTTATTCGAACTATCTAAAAAGTAGGAAAAACAGACAGAAGAGAGCCGTAGAGTGGTTTTCCAGTAACACTTAAGTGGAGTTTATTCCCCTTCTTCCTCCATTAATGAAGCCTAAATTACACTCGCTATAGCGTAAAAAGCTAGATTCAATCTCTCAAAACTAAAATTAGGTTAACAATTTTTAACCCATCGCAGAGTTTATTAATAATCATACTGCCACAAAATGCCTCATCTTAAAGTCGTACCTTCAGTTAGCACCAAGCTTACATAGTGATAAACAGTGTCATCCGTTGATAGTTTCTATCACGCAGTGCATATTTGACTAAATTTTAAGCTGTGGCTGCCGATATATAAGTAATCAATAACTTATAATGTGGAGGTTCTATGATTAGTTTAGACAGTGTTTATGCCATGCTGGCTCGACCACCTCTGCGTGAGATTAAGCAGAAAGACGGTGTAAAACCCGTTAACAGCAGCGCAGCCATTACCGCTGATAGCCATGAACAGCCTCAAGCTCAGCTGCCACCCCACTTAGAAAGGCGTCAGTCCCGTGAAGATAGACGTAAAACCCCCTCAACCCTCTATCAACTGGATCCTAGCTTAGAAAGGCGTAAAAATTACGTTGAAGACAGAAGAGAAGATGAGCCACAGCAAGCATCAAGTAATATAAAAGACGAGGATGACTCGCCTTTTGGGCATATTGACATCAATGTTTAACGCGTTCTCGCCACGGCCTCTTGCCAGCCATTATAAAGTGTTGCTCTCTGCGCATCATTAATCTGTGGTTTGAAGCGCCGCTCAACGACCGCTTTATGTTTAAGTTCTGCAGTAGAGTTCCAAAAACCTACCGCGAGTCCAGCTAAAAAAGCTGCCCCCATGGCTGTGGTTTCAGTTAACTCTGGGCGCAACACATCCACATTGGTAATATCGGCTTGAAACTGCATTAAAAAGTCATTGGCAACCGCTCCACCATCGACTTTTATCTGTTTTAGCTCTACCCCGCTATCTTTACTCATAGCATCAAGCAGATCCCGACTTTGATAAGCAATCGCTTCCAAGGCGGCGCGAATAATATGATTGCGATTAGCCCCGCGAGTTAACCCAACTAACGCCCCTCTCGCATCGGGATCCCAATACGGAGCACCTAAACCAACAAAAGCTGGCACTAGATATACGCCATTGGTGTCGTCGACTTTTGAAGCAAAATACTCGGTATCTTGCGCATCTCGGATCAAACCCAGCTCATCACGCAACCATTGAATCGTAGCACCGCCCATAAATACTGAGCCTTCTAGTGCATAGTTGATTTCACCTTTAGCGCCCACGGCAATGGTTGTTAATAAGCCATGTTGAGATTTTACCGCCTCTGCACCGGTATTCATCAGTAAAAAGCAGCCTGTCCCATAGGTGTTTTTCGCCATCCCTTCATCAATACATAACTGACCAAAAAGCGCTGACTGTTGATCGCCAGCAATACCAGCGATAGCAATGCTACTGCCTTCACCAGCAATACGAGTTTGCCCATATATTGCAGATGAAGGTTTAACCTCTGGCAGAAGAGAGCGCGGTATATCTAGCGCTTTAAGCAGCTTTTCATCCCAGTCTTGTTGATGAATATTAAACAACATAGTGCGTGACGCATTCGTTGGGTCGGTAACGTGTACCTTACCTTCGGTAAGCTTCCAAACTAACCAACTGTCAATAGTGCCAAATAGCAGTTCTCCTTTTTCAGCACGCACCCTGACGCCATCAACATTATCCAAGATCCACTTTATTTTAGTGCCAGAAAAATAAGGATCGAGTACTAAGCCCGTGCTGTCTTTAACGTACTCTTCTAACCCTTGAGCCTTTAAGTCATCACAAATCGCTTTGCTTCTACGACACTGCCACACGATGGCGTTATACACCGGTTTACCTGTCACTTTATCCCAGATAACCGTGGTTTCACGCTGATTGGTGATCCCAATCGCCGCGACATCTTCACTATGGATATCTGCTCGTGCTAACGCTTCAATTAAGGTTGAGCTTTGTGATGCCCAGATCTCCATAGCATCATGCTCTACCCAACCTGGTTGTGGATAGATTTGGCCAAATTCTCGTTGCGAACTCGCCACCATATTCGCGTCATGATCGAAAACAATAGCTCTTGAACTGGTGGTACCTTGATCCAATGCGATGACATATTTCTTTGACACAAAAACTTCCTTATTGACGTGTATCTTTTAGTAAACCGATTTCTGGTTGCACGATGTTGCTGTTGCTAGACTCAGGGTCACAGGCATGAGCAGGGTAATACCACACAGCATTAATTTTACCTTGCTTTAACTCATACACGCCGATGCTACATTGACTATCTTGCTCACCGTCATGACTCCAAGTCACCTTTTCTATGGTGCTCACATAATTGGCTGAGCTTACCACTTGCGTCAACGTGGCTTTGGCATCAGGTAGTGTTTGAAAATAGTCAGCCATCGCCGCACCCAACTCATTTTTCGACGAGGTCTCTATCAACATTTTACTGCCCGATATATTGAGCCAATGCACAGTGTCGGTTGTGTGCGATAGCAGCTGCCCGACGTTATGTTCATTAAAAGCCTGTATAAACTGCTCTACAACCTCGATAGAAGCATTAGCTTTGACAGGCATTACATCATCGGCACAGGAATAGGCTGGGACAAAACTGATTAACAGCAAACAAACTGATAAGTTCAGAGATCTAATATTCATTTGAAACCTCTTTTAGTCACGCTAGTACCAGCAAAAACTCGCTTTAGTTTCGGATACTGAATTTGAAAACTGGGTGTAATTAACCCGCAGCAAGTTAACTCTTTTACCATGAAACCCACATAATAACCCAATGGCTAACAAAGTAAAAAGCCCCGCTAATGCGAGGCTTTCAGTAATGATTAAGTTAAGCTTATGCTTAACTTAAAGGCTATCTATTCAGCTTAGAAACGGTAGCTTGTTTGAATACCCACTAACAAAATATTACCGCTAGTAGTGCCAGTAAAGGTACCGCCAAAGTGAGCAGAAGAGTCATCTGACGGGATACCTGGACGCGGTTCAACAACTGGAGATTCATCAGCGAAGATATAAGTCAGACCAAAATCCATATCAAAGTTTTCGCTAATACGGTAACCCATACCTGCGCTCAACCATAAACGATCCATCTCAGGAATGGTCAGAGTCCGGTTAGCATCAGACACTGCTGATTTATCGTAAGCAACACCCGCTCTCATGCTAATGGTATCGTTCACTTGGTAAGTCGTACCCAGCGCAAAACGGTAGTTATCTTCCCAATTCTCTTGCTTCACCAATTGAGTAGGCTCAGTAAGTGCAGGGATTACCGCTTCTAACTTCTCAAATGAGCTCCAATCAGTCCAGTTAATGCTGGCATGAATGGCAAGCTTTTCACTTAGCTGATGGTAAGAAGCAAGTTCAGCCGTTGCAGGTAATGACAGCTCCATAGAGCCTGCCATCTTCAAGGTTGGATCCATTGGGTTAAAGGCTAAACCATTGGCTTCACCTTCTAGGTTTTGATCGACTGCTGAGCGGTAGTTAAAGCCAACTCTATTATCAGCATTAATCTGCCAAGCACCACCTAATTGCCATCCCCAAGCAGTGTCATCACCTTCCATGTACTTCAGCGTGGTGCCTTTCGCTACAGGTAAATTACCAATTGGTGTAGGAAGAATCGTGTCAACTGAGCTTTTCGCACCAATACTACCTTCACCAATTACAAAGCGCACACCACCACCAATACTAAACTTGTCATTGATGCGGTAAGCAACGTTAGGATTGATCTCTATCGTAGTGACAGATGCTTCATTACCAAACTGAGTACCACGGAAGTTGTCATCCAGTTCAGTCGCCATGCCAAAGTTACTGCCAAGTGCTAAACCTACAAACCAGTTGTCATTTATCTGGTGAGAGACATAGAAATTAGGAATAACAGCATCATCGGCAATATCGTGAGCAGATGTAGGATTAGTGCCATCGACATAAGTCACTTCACCATTGATATCAATATTCGGCATGACCAAGATCGCACCAGCTGTCATTTGAGTACCATTTAAATAGGTAAGCATTGCAGGGTTACGAAACTGTGCCGCCGCGTTATCAGCCATTGCCGCTTCACCAGCAAACGCACGCCCAAGTCCCGTAGCCGAGTATTCAGCTAACTGGAATCCAGCAGCTTGAACCTGTGTTACATTCCCCAAAAGTACCGTACTAACGGCAAGTGTTAATAAACGCTTATTCATTTGTATTCTCTAATTATGTAATTACAACAAGTAGAGCAATTACTCCACTTAAAAGTGGAGCGGATTTTACAACCACAGAATATCTTTACAAGTGTTTTAATAAAAACAGCGTAAAACACTGGCAAAAGATAATAAAGGCAGTGAGAATCAAACGAAGATCACGTTTTAAAATGAAAAACAGAATACATACCAGCAAAAAAGCTCGCTGAACATAAGTAAGACAAACCAGAAAAAGCACAATAACTTATTATTTACATGAACTTAAATAACTAAAACCAGAAAACATGCGTACTCTTAGATTTCAGACAAGTAACAGCATAAATAACTGGCAAAAAAAACAATATTAAAAATCTGACTAACCAATATAATAATTACAATTAAAATACAATAACTTAGAAATGTTAGAATTATAATTAAAACAAAAGCCACTTAGTTTTAACACTAAGTGGCTTTGTTATATCAACAGCTTGGTACAAGCGTACGCTTAAGATCTATCGCTTAGCGTTAAGCTCTCCACGATGGTAAGTTGGCCTCATAATGGCTAATCGCATCCGCATGAGCTAAGGTGAGCCCAATCGCGTCAAGCCCATTTAGCAGGTTATGCCTGGCTGACTCTGCGATCTCAAAGTTAAATACTGCACCAGATGGTGAGGTCACTGTTAGCGCTTGCAGATCAACGGTCACTTCAGCACCTGGTAACGCGTCAACTTCAGCCATGACTTGCTCAACTTCGGCATCCGTTAATTTAACAGGTAACAAGCCGTTGTTGATTGAGTTGCCATAGAAAATATCAGCAAAGCTCGGTGCAATAATCGCTTTTAAACCGAAGTCAGCTAAAGCCCATGGCGCATGCTCGCGGCTTGAACCACAACCAAAGTTCTCTTGCGAGATCAAAATAGAAGCGCCCTGATAACGCGGCTTATTCAAATTAAAATCAGGATTAGGCTGATCGCCAGCATCATCTAGATAGCGCCAATCATGGAATAGGTGAATACCAAAACCATCACGAGTGACCTTCGACAAAAACTGCTTTGGAATGATCTGGTCAGTATCAACATTTGCGCTATCAATGATAACCGCAAGCCCTGTGTGTGCAATAAATGGTTGCATAACTTAACTCTCTAGTAAGGTTTACGGATATCAACAAAATGACCAGCAACAGCAGCAGCTGCAGCCATAGCAGGACTCACCAAGTGAGTACGACTACCACGTCCTTGTCGACCTTCAAAGTTACGGTTACTTGTCGATGCACAGCGATCGCCAGCCTCTAGCTTGTCGTCATTCATCGCCAAGCACATTGAGCAACCCGGTAAGCGCCACTCAAAACCAGCATCCAAAAATATTTTGTCTAAGCCTTCAGCTTCGGCTTGCTCTTTAACCAACCCAGAACCTGGTACCACTATCGCTTTTACGCCCTCAGCAACCTGACGCCCTTTGGCATGCACGGCCGCTGCGCGAAGATCTTCTATACGTGAGTTAGTGCATGAACCAATAAAGACCTTATTGATCCCAACATCAGTCATTAAAGTACCAGCACTTAAATCAACATACTCAAGTGCTTTTTCGATGCTTGAGCGAACCGTTGAGTTAGACTCTTCAGCAGGATTAGGTACCAGTTGGTCAATCGCGACCACTTGTCCAGGGTTCGTCCCCCAAGTCAGCTGCGGCGCAATGTCACTAGCTTGCAATACCACTGTTGCATCGAATGTCGCATCAGCATCAGTTTTCAATTCAGCCCATGCCGCAATAGCTTGCTGCCAGTTATCACCTTTAGGTGCGAATTCACGCCCTTTAAGATACTCAGCAGTGGTTGCATCAGGGGCGATCATGCCCGCTTTAGCCCCCATCTCAATCGCCATGTTACATACCGTCATGCGCCCTTCCATTGTCAGCGCTTCTATCGCTTCACCACAGAATTCAACCACATAACCAGTACCGCCATCCATGCCGATTTTACCTATAATCGCCAGCACGATATCTTTAGCGGTAATGCCTTCAGCCACGTGACCGCGCACTTCGATCTTCATGGTTTTGGCTTTTAACTGACGCAAGGTTTGCGTCGCCATAACATGCTCGACTTCTGAAGTACCAATACCAAAGGCAAGTGCACCAAAGGCACCATGAGTCGCGGTATGCGAATCACCACATACAATCACAGTTCCAGGTAAAGTGATGCCCAACTCAGGGCCCATAACATGCACAATACCTTGGTTCTTATGATGGATATCATAAAGTCTGACACCAAATTCTTTACAGTTTCGCTCAAGAGTTTGTACTTGAGTGCGCGCCATAGGGCTAAGTGCATCAAGACTTGCACTAGTTGTTGAGGTGTTATGATCCATAGTGGCGAAAGTCTTCTCAGGCGCACGCATTTTACGCCCTGCCACCTCTAAACCACTAAATGCTTGAGGCGATGTCACCTCATGCACTAGATGCCGATCGACATAGATTATTGGCGCTTCACCTTCTGTGGCAACCACAATATGCGCATCCCAGACTTTTTCATATAATGTCTTAGCCATTGTTAAACACCTTCTTTTACAAGCTTGGCAATATAATCGCCCATTTCACTGGTTGATTTTGCATTATGACGTTCTTCGCTCGATAGCAATTCACCAGTCAAGTAACCATCACTTAATGCTTTACCCACTGCGGTTTCAATTGCAGTAGCGGCCGCGTCTTGCTTTAGGCTATGACGAAGTAGTAGTGCTGCAGACAAAATCTGCGCCACTGGGTTAGCAATACCTTGACCAGCGATATCTGGCGCACTGCCACCTGCAGGCTCATATAAACCAAAACCTGAGCTATTCATACTGATAGACGACAATAGCCCCATAGAGCCTGTAAGCATGGCTATTTCATCAGAGATAATATCGCCAAATAGGTTTGAGCAAAGCATGACGTCAAACTCATCTGGACGACGCAGTAGTTGCATCGTCGCATTGTCGATATAGATATGTTCAAGCTCAACATCTGGGTAATCTTTAGCAACCGTTTCTACCACTTCACGCCAAAGTACAGAACAAGCAAGTACATTCGCTTTATCAACAGAGGTCACTTTTTTGCGGCGACCTTGAGCAGTCTCAAAGGCAATCTTAGCAATACGGGTGATCTCTTTACGGGTATAACGCATGGTATCGAACGCTTCTTCATTCTCACCTTCGCCTTGACGCCCTTTCGGCTTGCCAAAGTAAATGCCACTGGTGAGTTCACGTACACACAGCACATCAAAACCACGTGATGAGATATCACTACGTAGCGGCGACATATGCTCAAGACCCGCATGCAATTTTGCTGGGCGCATATTACAGAACAACTCAAAGTGTCCACGTAGTGGCAATAATGCACCGCGCTCAGGTTGATCATTGGGTGCTAGGTGCTCCCACTTAGGACCGCCTACTGAGCCAAAAAGAATCGCATCAGCGGCTTCACAGCCTTTGAGTGTCGCGTCCGGCAGCGGACAACCTTGGCTGTCAATCGCAGCGCCACCAACATCGTAATCAGTATACTCAATAGAAAGGGCAAAACGTTCCTCTACAGCCGTAAGTACTTTACGGGCTTCTGCCATGACTTCAGGACCAATCCCATCTCCAGCTAATACAGCTATTTGATAACTCATACGACAACTCACTCCTTTAATTTTCTTTATAATCTAAAATCGGGTACATGAAACGCTTGGGTGTCTAAAGCCTAAACACCACCTAACACGCGCTTCTCTTGTTGTATTTTTTGTTTGCAATCAGCAACTTTATCTGCGCGCCAAGTCAAGTTCATCACATGGACTAAGGCCTTCACAGATGCTTCAACGACATCAGTTGCCAGCCCAACACCGTGGAAATTCTGGTTGCGGTAGCTGGCAGTGATATCAACTTGACCAAGCGCATTCTGTCCTTCACCTTTCGCGCCAAGTTGATAACTGGTGATGTCAATTTCGCAACCGCTGGCACGTGCGACCGCTTTATAAGCTGCATCAACAGGGCCATTACCAATGGCCGCTTCGGTAACTGTTTCGCCATTCACCTCAACTTTAACCGTGGCTGTTGCACTGCCTTCTGTTGAATCTGAATGTACAACTAACTGCTGCAATTTAAAATGGTCATCATCTTCAGCTTGCGCTTCCATAAAGGCCAATGCTTCAAGATCATAATCAAATACCTGCCCTTTCTTGTCTGCAAGTACAAGGAAGTCTTCGTATAGAACATCCATATCATAGTCTTGCTCACCGTAACCAAGCTCACTCATGCGGTGCTTAATGACATGTCGACCTGAGCGCGAAGTCATATTCAAGTTGTTACGGTTAAGACCAATACTTTCAGGCGTCATGATCTCATAGGTATTCTGTGCTTTAAGCATGCCATCTTGATGAATACCTGAAGAGTGAGTAAAAGCATTTGCCCCCACAATCGCCTTATTCGCTTGCACAGGCATATTACATAACTGACTGACCAAACTAGAGGTACGGTGGATCTCTTTAGCATTAATGCCTGTTTCTAAACCTAACTCCCCTTTACGAGTAGATAGGATCATCGCAATCTCTTCTAGGGAGCAGTTGCCAGCACGCTCACCAATGCCATTGACGGTACATTCGATTTGACGAGCACCATGCTGCACCGCAGTAATAGAGTTAGCCACAGACAAACCCAAATCATCATGACAATGCACAGATATAACAGCCTGATCGATATTCGGAACTCGATTAAACAAGGTCTGAATAATCCCGCCGAATTCACTCGGAACTGTGTAGCCGACAGTGTCAGGAATATTGATCGTACGCGCACCTGCTTTAATTGCTTCTTCTACCATACGGCATAAGTTATCGATAGGAGTACGGCCTGCGTCTTCGCAAGAGAACTCAACATCATCGGTAAATCGGCGCGCATATTTAACCGCACCAACAGCCATTTCTAATACCTGATCGAATGAGCGCTTTAGCTTACTCTCAACGTGAATGGTCGATGTAGAGATAAAGGTATGAATACGGAACTGATCCGCCACCGATAATGCTTGAGCTGCTGCATCAATATCTTTTTCAAGTGCTCTTGATAAGGCACAAACACGACTATTCTTTATCGTTTTGGCAATCGTCTGTACCGATTCAAAATCACCAGGAGAGGAAACAGGAAAACCAACTTCCATGACATCAACGCCTAATCGCTCCAATGCTAGTGCTATTTGAAGTTTTTCCTTAACCGTTAAACTGGCAGCTAGTGCTTGCTCACCATCACGTAGTGTCGTATCAAATATAATTACGCGGTCAGACATCTAATCTCTCCATTGAACTTCAAACGTTCAGTTATGCTTTCAGGCAATTTAAATACAAAAAACCCCGCGAGTTGTTCGCGGGGTTTATAAATGCAGGCTTTCTCAAGCGTATAGCACTATATCCTCCGCGCAGTGACTGCGAGAATGAGACTGAGGAGTATGAGTAATGTGCTTGTACGCTTCATAGGTTTTTATTCAACTTTTATAGGTAACTATGCCAGCTTGTTCTGCTGCGTCGGTTAATTTTTAACGCGAGCGGCCATCTATGTCAAGCCTAAATTGCTCAACATATGCATTTATCAAACTGAACATTGCTCACAAAAATCACAACCTTGATGATAAAAGTTACACTAAGCATCAAATAAGAGATATTATTGCGTAGCATCTCAAATAATGATGTTAAGTCGCAATATTCTCAACTGTTTAGCTTTTTTATGCATAATTTTAGATAAAATGGTTATAATAGCCCCACTCTGCTAAAGGAAAGCGGATTTAGAGTCATCACTGGAGCTAAAAATGGATTTTAGGAGCATCGTACTTTGTCTAGCATTCTGGGTTTCTCCAGTGTTTGGCGGTACGTTGGAACAACTAGATCACTTAAATACACTCGTCTACCAATATCCGAGCAAAGCATTGTCTGAGATCAATGCGCTTGAGCGTCACTATTTGGGTGTATCAAGATCAGACACTATTTTGATGCGTCTAAACGCACTCAAATGTGAGTCCTATATTCAGCTGGGTGAAAACGCTGCCGCTATTAATCTGGCTCGCTTAAATGACGCTAAAGCAAAACAGTTAGAGCTTGAGCATGCTAAACCCTACTTTTTAAATTGCATGGCACAAGCTTATGCAAGTTTTGGCGACTACCAGCAAGCATTACCGCTTTTATATTCTTCCATTTCATTATCGCGTCAGCTAAAACAACCTCAAGCCCTAATTGGGGGCCTTTGGCTCAGAAGCAAGCTCAATGCTGATGTAAAACACAATAATGCTGCGATAGAAGACATAAGACTTGCTCTGGATATTTACCCCGAGATCACTGTGCAAAATCAGCGTTGGACTTGGCCCCCGATAGGTTATTTATATACCTCTATGGCTAAACAGTTAGCCGATATTGATGAACAAAAAGAAGCAGAGACTTATCTTAAAAAGGCACTTAATGAACCCACAACGTTAGGTAAAGTTAAGCTTTTCATCGCACTTGATATGGCTCGATTTGCTCAGCAAAATCAACAGCCGAACCTACGAGATAAATATACTCAAATAGCCAGAGTGACTCTCGCCGAACTCAGTACCCCACTTGAGCTAGCGGTTGCTTACAATACAATTGCTCTAATTGATTTTGATAGTGGGAAATATAGCAGTGCAGAACAACTCGTTAATCTCAGTTTAGCGACTTTTCGAAAAGAAGCGGACTCAATTGGCACCATCAGTGCTTTATCACTCAATGCTCAAATAAAATTGAAACAGTACCGTGAAGCAGCCGGCCTCACATTGATGGAGCAGGCGATATCCTTAGCGAAGGAAAAGGAGCGCTACTCAGATCTGAAACATAGCTATGCCACCTTGGCAGACTATTTTGCCAAACAGGGAAAATTCTCACTGGCTTATCAATATCAGCTCAAGCAGTTGGAAGCGCTGGAAAATGAAACACTGTCGATTAAAAATATTTGGTTATCGCAACTCAAGTCAGGTTTAAGTCGTGAGGAGCAGATAGCCACTCCTAATCACTCGCTAATTACCGCAACAACAGTAAACGGTATTATTCCCAGCTCACTTTTCCCTATTGCGCTAATAATAATCAGCCTAATCGTATTCATCACTTGGTATCAAAAGAAAACACCGAAACCAACTCAACCAGAGCAAATAGTATTAAATCTTGATACTAAAGTTGATAAAAAGAAGTCACTTGAAGATCTGTTAAATATTAGCAAACAAGCGGGTTACCCCTTGTCGCTATTAGTATTCAATCCTAACCACATTTTTAAAGCAGATGTGCCAATAGTTATCGAGCAATTGAAAACCAAACTAAGGGAACAAGACGTATTGTTGCAGCAGTCAGATCAACAGATTGTGATTATGCTGCCACACACCTCTGAGCAAGGCGCAATAAACGTCATAGATCAATTAGCAAGCACCATTGAGGTTTGGCAAGAAGATTCCAAAGTCAACATCGGCCTTGCCTGTATGCAGCAGTTTGATGATTTGGAGTCAATGATAAAGCGCGCCAATATTAGTGAGCTGAGAAAGCTAAAAGTTAACTAATTCTCGCTGTTAACCTTCTGCGAGGTAGTTTTCAATTTCATCCAAAAACTCACCGCCAAAACGCTCTAACTTACGTTCCCCCACTCCATTTACAGCCAATAATTCACCAGGGCTTGTTGGCAGTATGGCAGCCATTTCTGCCAGGGTTGCATCGTTGAACACTAAGTATGGTGGTACATCTAGTTCTTCAGCTAGGGTACGTCTCAGTAACTTCAATCGCGCAAAGAGTTTACGATCATAGTTAAGCGGTGCTTTCGGATTATGACCTCGGCGCTTGGTAGTTTGAATCACTATTCTTGGCTCAGCGAGCAGTAATTCCACCTCACCTTTTAATACAGTGCGCGCTGAAGGATTGAGTGTCACCGATGAACCTCGAGTAATATCTTGATTAGCAAGCCCTAGATGGATCAACTGCCTAATGACACTCAACCAATGCTCATGACTTTTCTCTTTGCCAATGCCCCAAGTTGAAAGTTTATTATGGCCTCTATCCATCACATTAGCGGCTTTTGAACCTCGTAGCACCTCGATAAGGTGATTGACACCAAAACGCTGCCCAAGTCGATAGATACACGACAGCACCTTTTGTGCATCCTGAATGCCATTATATTTTTTAGGCGGATCTAAACAGATATCACAGTTGCCACATGGCTCTAACGCACTTTCATCGAAATAGTGCAGCAATACTTGGCGACGACAGGTTTGCGCCTCAGCGAAAGCGGCCATGGTATTCAGCTTATGGAATTCTACCTGCTGCTGTGGCCCGGGCTCAGACTGTTCAATAAGATGCCTAACTCTGCCAATATCAGCAGGGTCAAACAACATCAAAGCTTCAGAGTCCAAACCATCACGGCCTGCTCGGCCGGTTTCTTGGTAGTAGGCTTCGACACTTTTGGGGATATCGTAGTGCACCACGTAACGCACATTTGATTTGTTGATCCCCATACCAAAAGCGACCGTTGCCACAACAATATCCAGTTGATCTTTTAGAAATCGGTCTTGAACATCTGCCCGCTCTTCTTGGGTTTTACCAGCATGGTATGCCTCAGCTTGATACCCCTGCATACGTAGGCGATCAGCCACCTCATCCACTCGACGACGACTACTGCAATAAACAATACCGCTATTACCATTTTGCGCATCAATAAACTGTCGTAGCTGGTTGGCAGCATTAAGCTTTTCGGCAACGGTATAGCGAATGTTGGGTCTATCGAAACTGGTTAATAGCGAAAATGGTTTAATGGTTAACCGCTCGCAGATATCAACGCGAGTAGCGTTATCTGCCGTTGCAGTCAGTGCCATAATAGGCACTTGAGGAAACTGCTGACGTAAACGTCCAAGCGCCGCATATTCAGGTCTAAAATCATGGCCCCACTGCGAAATACAGTGCGCTTCATCAATGGCAAATAGCGAAATATTTAACTCATGCAAACGATCGATAAAGCTGGCTTGCAACAACCTTTCTGGCGATACGTACAGTAACTTTAGTTCGCCATAGCGCATCTGCTGCAAGATTTTTAGGCTCTCTTCTCTTGGTTGAGAAGAGTTAAGGTAAGCGGCTGGGACACCCGTCTGAATCAGACTATCAACCTGATCTTTCATTAGCGAGATCAATGGTGAAACCACAACCGTTAAACCGGGTAACTGCAGCGCAGGCAGCTGGTAACACAGGCTTTTACCACCGCCAGTCGGCATGATCACCAAACAGTCTTGGCCAGCACAGATCTGCTCAATGACTTCACGTTGGCCATCCCTAAATGTACGGTAACCAAATACCGATTGAAGGCTTGCTGATAATTGATCGACCGGATGTTCGAGTGCCGCCTGATCCATAGTGAACCTGTATTAATAATAAGGCCGACCATTCTAATGGAGCAAACCTCTCTTGTCTCTCCTCAAACTGTTTATCGATTAAAATTTAAACTTGCAACACAAGCTCTATTAGCGATAGATTAAATGCTCTAATACTAAGCGATTGATCCTACTAGGAACACACAGGGAGCGTTATGAGTAATATTATTCAGCAGGAAACATTACGCAGAGTTGCAGAGGTTTTTGACAAGCATGTACCTTTTCATAACTTACTTGGGATGGATATCAAACGTTATGATGTGGACGGTGTAGAAGTTGTCGTAAGAATGAAGCCTGAATTAATTGGTAATATCCATCAGCAAATATTGCATGGAGGCGTAACCGCCACCGTCCTAGATGTCGTCGGTGGCCTCACCGCTTTTTCGGGCTTAGTCGCCAGTCGTGACGATTGGAGCCTTGAGGAGCTAGAAAAACGCATTCAGACATTAGGCACTATTGACCTTAGAGTTGATTACTTACGCCCTGGCCGTGGCGAAATTTTTACAGGCACGGGTACGGTGATCCGCGCTGGAAATCGAGTTTCAGTTTCTAGAATGGAGCTTCACAATGAAAAAGGTGATCATATTGCTTTCGGCACAGGGACTTATATGGTGGGTTGATAGCATTGGTTACCATTAAAATGCCGTTATTAGCGGCACTTTATGCCATGAATGATCTGTTTGTTCACAGGGTTGATTACCACCCGTTCAGATAAACAGCGCGGTTAGCTTGAGTCTGCGCTTAGGCAGGATTACAATCAGCGCTTATTTTCTCTTCTTAGTCAATTTCAATGCAAGATACTGAACATCGCAAAGGCATCGTATTTGCCATTTGCGCATATACCCTGTGGGGCTTTGCACCACTGTATTTTAAATTACTGACAGATGTATCTGCCGCCGAAATTTTACTGCACCGTGTACTTTGGTCGTTCCTTTTTATGGGATTGCTGATGAGCTTTTTCGGTGGGTTTGGTCGTGCCAGACAGTTACTTAAAAAGCCTAAACAACTGGCAGTGCTCTGTGTGACCTCCTGCTTGATCGCCGCTAACTGGCTGTTATTCATCTGGGCGGTCAATAACGATCATATGTTAGATGCCAGCCTAGGCTATTTCATCAACCCATTGGTTAACGTGTTCTTGGCCATGCTGTTTCTGGGGGAACGCCTGCGCAAATTACAGTGGGCAGCCGTATCTTTAGCGGCTATTGGTGTGTCTATTCAACTTATTTCATTTGGCTCAATACCACTGGTATCACTGGGCCTGGCAGGATCATTTGCCTGTTATGGCTTATTGCGCAAAAAAGTTAACATTGATGCAAAAACCGGCCTATTAATAGAAACCGCTATCTTAATGCCTGTCGCGTTATTCTACCTGCTTAGCAATATGGGTGACTCGCTGACGCACCTTATGAGTAACGATATGCATCTAAACGGATTGTTGCTCGCAGCAGGTATCATCACCACTGTGCCATTACTGTGTTTTGCCGCTGCAGCTGTAAGGATCCCATTTACTATGTTGGGCTTTTTCCAGTATATCGGCCCCAGTATCATGTTCATTCTTGCTATAAGCTTGTTTAATGAGCCTTTCGATATGGAAAAAGGCATTACTTTTGGCTTTATATGGGCTGCATTAGCATTGTTTACCGCTGATATGCTTTATAAGCGTAAACAGAAAAAGTAACCTTTAAAAATGCAAAAAAGCGAGCCTAATCGGTTCGCTTTTTATTATCGAGCTAAACTCTATGTCGCTATTACTTAAAATGGCTTAACAGTGCCTCTGGTTGCTCTAGACTTAATAGTATCGGATAACCCTTGGCCGTTGGGATCAGCACCACATGGTCAACCTCAGTGACCGCAACAAATGCTTTTGACTGACCCACTAAACTGAACCAGCCTAATTGAAATCCCGGCATACCCACGCCATTAACCCGCAGATCGGGTTTAAATGCAGTATCAGCTCCAACAGTCCAGTTTAACTGACGTATTCCAGCGACATCTAACTCTTCTATGGGTAGGCTAAACCGATAAAATGGCACATCAACACTAATCGAATCTTTAGTCACGATCAGTTTGGCATCATTAACTTTATAAAACATCCAACTAAATGCGATGACCATCGGCAGCAACACCGCAGCAATAACAACCTTACCAGTTTGTGGTAGTGCTTTTAGGTAAACGTAAATGCCCATACCGATTAAGCCGATAATTAAGGCAATAAAGCTCAACGTACCTGTTGAGCTGAGAGGAGTAAGCACAAAACTTTGAGTCATCATCGAGTCCTGTCAATAAGATAACCTTATCTTTGACTAGGCGACATATTATGTCAAGTCGAGTTTTTTAGGATGTTAGTTTACAGATCTAAAGCTAAAATCTTCGACTTACGTTGGTAGTTGTAGAGCTGTTTCTTCTTTCCTGGTAACTCATCAACTTCAACAATATTAAAACCATGCTCTAAGAACCAGTGAATACTGCGCGTTGTCAGCGCAAATAATCTTGAATAACCTCTCACCCGTGCTTGGCTAATTATATTTTGTAGCAGCAAACTGCCTCTATCCGCATCTCGATACTCAGGGTGAACCACCAAGCACGCAAATTCACCAGCATTATCCTCTTCAAACGGATAAAAGGCCGCACAGCCGATCACTAAACTGTCGCGTTCAATCAGCATAAATTGCTCTATCTCGACCTCGAGTTGCTCTCTTGAGCGCCGAACCAGTATGCCTTTTTCCTCTAATGGACGGATAAGATCGAGTATGCCGCCGATATCTCGAATAGATGCACGGCGCAGACGCTCAGCACTTTCGGTCACAATTTGCGTACCAATACCATCACGGGAGAAAAGTTCTTGCAGCAGCGCGCCATCATCTAGATAGCTAACAAAGTGACAACGACTTACGCCATTTCTACAAGCATCGATACTGGCTTGCAAAAATGCTTTTGTACTTAAACAAAGTGGCGCTTGTTCAGGTAAGTTATTAAGGATGGCTTGAGCATCTGTAGGCATCAGCTCGGCAAGCACTTCACCAGCCTCATCCATAATCCCTTTATGGGCGCTAAAGCCAATCATCTTATCTGCTTTGAGTTTGACCGCAATCTGAGTGGCGACCTCTTCAGCCGTTAAGTTAAAGCTCTCACCTGTTACTGACGCCGCAACAGGACCTAACAATACAATGCCGCCATTATCCAACTGACGCTTTAAGCCTTGACTGTCTATACGTCTCACTCTGCCACTGAGACTGTAATCAACCCCGTCTTCTACCCCCAACGGCTGTGCAATAACAAAGTTACCGCTAACCACATTGATTTGCGCTCCTTGCATAGGCGTATTACTCAAACTCATCGATAACCGCGCCGTAATATCGAGTTGCAATGCGCCTACAACCTGCTTAATCACTTTAAAGGTATCCTCTTCAGTGATCCTCACACCATTGTAATATTCTGGAGTTAAGCTCTGTTGTGCCAGTGCTTCATCAATCTGCGGGCGTGCGCCGTGCACTAGGACGATTTTAATCCCTAGGCTATGCAACAGCGCAATATCGTTAATAATGGCCTTAAACTGCGGCTGAGCCAGCGCCTCCCCCCCAAGCATTACCACAAAGGTTTTGCCTCTATGGGCGTTAACATAGGAAGCTGAATGACGAAAACCATCGACGAGTTCTGTAGTACGCACGCTAAATTCACCTTTAAGTCTAAATAGACAGTCGCAACAATCTTATTAATTGATAACACCACCATGATATTGCATTTTAATTCAATTAAAAAGCATTTATTTTCAATTTTAAAGGTGAGAAATATTGAATAAAATCGATATAATTAAATGGACTTAGCTTTTTCGAAACAAAAACCAAAAAGTGCATATTGTTGCAAAAATACAACATCGTGTTGATGACACTGATGAATGGCATCAATTCAGAAGTGACTAAGATTATTAACTCAAGGTGCGGAGATAAAAACTGGGTGATAAATGGCTATCAACCAAACTGCGGAAACTAGATGGTTATAACCTTGCTCCCTCAACGAGAGGTTATACCCTTTTGAAACAATGCAACGTAGCAGTGAAAGTCGTGAGACGCTCACAAAGCGCGGCTGATATTTAAGGCATGGGGAAATCTCTTAATACCGCGCATGTGGCATTCGATATACGACTAAATGGTCTATTTTGTTCCATACAAAATAAGACATTCCGGCCTTCCTTGGCAGTCAGATTTAGGCGGTACGAGAGCAAGGGGGTCGAAAGTAGAATAATGCAGCAGCAATTATCGAGAGCGGAGCAGGATGCCAGA
>NZ_JBFRMK010000174.1:0-3611 GCF_041470405.1 Shewanella sp. 10N.286.45.A1 | reverse complement strand
ATAAACGCGTCTCTTTTGGCAGTAACTGAAAATCCTGCTGCATTTGCAGTAAGAAATCACAGCCTAGCAAAGCGATACCACGGTAAAAATCACTATTTTCATGGCTCAGCGCTAGCTCAAAACAGCTCGAAAACTTCAAGCATCGACAGTTAAAAAACCTTCACCCCATTAGCTTAATCGAAAAGTATTATTGCTATAGTGGAGTGATGATTGCTAACGGCTTTTCACTTTAAGAAGCTAGTCTAGTAGTACTGTAACAACCTAAAGCCACTTTTATTTATACCTTCTTTGTCACTACAAAATAAAAGTCAGCCTAAAACGACTGACTTTCCATTTATATCATTACTAAGTCATACAATGATTTCTTAGTGCTAGAAACTGTAGGTAACACCAGCGTAGTAGCTACGGCCCAGTAGAGAGTAACCAATTCTTGTTCCCCAGTTAGTATATGGATGATCGACCCACTTTTCATCCATCACGTTATTAACACCAGCATAAACATTTAAATCTTCCATCACATCATATCCTAACCACAAATTATGCACGATTGAGTCGTCAACGTCTGCATTTTCATAACGTTCAGGGTTAAGATCGAGCTCAACTGGTCCACCTTGAGAGTACTCGGTTGTCCAACGTACGACAAGATCACTCACCGAGTAAGTAGCCCTAAAGTTACCTCTCCACTCTGGCGCGCCTATTTTACCAAGAGAGTCTGTTTTAAGCGGTGTGCCTTCAACGTAATCATAGGAAGTAAATGACTTTTCTAACTGGTGAGTGGCAGCTAAATTAAAATGTAACTCTCCAGCCCAGTCAAAACGTCGTTCGAAATCAAATAAGTAATCCACCTCTATATCAATACCACGGCGACGAGACTCATCTGAGTTCAAAAAGGTGTCATTAACAGCGATAATGTCGCCATTAGCCGCTCGGTTGACTTGTTGGCAGAAATCATTATTAATTGACTCTAGATCGACACAGTTAGACATTACACTGCTAGGGCCGAATCGACCTATCATGTCTTCGAGTTGGATATCATAATAATCAACTGAAAGTCTAAAGTCATCGATAAAGGTCGGCTGGAATACTACACCAACGGTGAGTGTGTTCGCTTTCTCTTCCTCTAAATCAGGGTTACCAGCACTTACGACTTTACCTTTTTTCCCTTTAACGTTAGAGTCCCATCCGTCTTGAATTCCTAAAGCTTGACAGTTAGCTTTTCGTCTTCCATCCGCTGGTCCACCATCGATCTCATCTGCATCACAAGGATCGGTTACATCTTGAAAGCCTATCGACATGCCGCCTAACATTTCAGCAAGTTGTGGTGCTCTTACTGCTTCTGAATAACTAGCTCTAAAACGAATATCATCAGTAACTGCCCAGTTAGCGGCAAGCTTCGAACTTGTAAAACTAGCGGATTCAGTCGAATAATCAGCATATCGAAGCGCAGCTTCAAACTCTAAGTCTTTCACTAAAAACACATCACTCAAAACAGGAATTAAAACCTCACCGTAGACTTCTTTAATGGTGCGGTTAGCATCCATACTCGTCATAAAAGAGCTCAGTAAGTTATTGCTCCATAAAAATGATGGCTTATAGTCTATGCTTTCGTACCGGACGTCAACACCTGTCGTTACCTGCACCATACCAGCTGGAAGCTCAAACAATTCACCGTTCACGTTGGCTGCAAAACCATGGGCAACAACATCAGTGTAAGTAATATGATCTGCGAGAATATAATCGGCTACTGCGCCTGAAATTGGTTCAAATGGGTTATAGTCAGGACATGTTCCAGCGTCAACACATGGACCAACTAGCCTTAAATTTTCGCTGTCAAAACGATCTTTTCTTAAGGCGTTTGTCTGCTCAAGTTCAGTAGCCGTAAAGCCACTTGTCAAGTAAGCATCCCAAGACCAGTTGTCATTAATATCACCTTCAAAGGTGACACTAGCAGCAAAGTAATTACGATCATTGCTATGCCCACGCCCACGCCCATTTTCATCTCTAAATACTTGTGGAAGCGAGACCCAATAGTCATTGTTAGCAGCCATTATGTCTGTTACTGCGCCTGGCACATCATATCCAGAAGCAATTAATGAGTCTAAGCTATGATAGCTTTCCCAAACAAAAGCGGGATCAATTTGATCTTCTGAAGATGTTTTTGAATACATCACGTCTGCAGCCATGCTAAACGAATCAAATTCATAGCCAAAACGCGCGTAAGCATTAATACGATCGTACGGGTTACGTGATTGAGCATCAACAAGCGGAGAAAAACCACTGCCATCATTCGCTAACCAGCCGCCTTCAATTGTATTTGCAGCCGGCGTTCGGAGCGTTGCATTTCCGCCCGATAATTGATACCAATCTTCATCACCTGCAACACCATTCCACATACCGAACATTTGTTGATCGCCACCAAACCAAGGGAATGTTAACCCACGGGCGATAATTTTGTCGTAAATTCCATCATTAGGTCCAGTGTTAGCTGGATTGTTAATGTAACGGCTAGTATTAGCTGAACCTGGGCGGTCTGCAAAAAGCAGCTCTTCTTGTTTAAAGTAATCTAAAGAGACGCTAAAATTGCCTCGACCTTCATCGAAGTTCATACCGTGAACTAGAGTCGCAGACTGAGTTGCACCTCCACCGGCCTCACTATCACCAAGCTGGGCACGAACAGTCGTTCCTTCAAAGTCTTTTTTAAGAATGAAGTTAACAACACCTGCTACTGCATCAGAGCCGTAAACAGCTGAACCACCACCACTTACAACTTCAATTCTTTCCACTAATTCTGACGGGATAATCCCAATATCGGTATATAGCATATTGCTATCGGAAGCAATTGGAACTGGACGTTTGCCATTAATTAAGGTCAACGTGCGAGTAGCCCCCAAATCGCGTAGATCTGGGGCATTAATACCAGAGTTACCAAATGAGTAGTTACCACTTGTTGAATCAAAGCCCTTACCAAACTGAGGCATAGAAGTTAACACTTCATTCAAGTTCAAATCACCAGTCATCTTAATCGTTTCGGCACTAATGACTGTTGTTGGCGAAGGTGCATCAAATGTGGTACGTGTAAGTCGGGAACCCGTTACCTCAATACGCTCAACCTCGTTTGCATCTTCCTTAGTCGCATCAACTTCTTCTGCTGCGAAAGCAGTATTGAAAGCACCTATTGCTAGAATGCATGCAATGCTGCTACATATTTTTGTTTTTTTGAACACTTTTAACTCCTTGAAAGCTTCTTATTATTCATTTTTTATCATCATTCTTACTGAATGCCATTATTATATACAATATATCAACAACAATATCCAACACAAAATAAACACTATGATTACTTTTCACCACAAAACTTAACCTTTATCCAAAGGGGGAGAGCATTAAAATGGGAAAAGGGAGCGTCAAAGCATTAATTAAACTAATGGATTAAATGGTTGTAAGGGTTGCTAAAAGCTTGATGTGTTGAAAGTTCAACCATGCAAAATGACAAGTGAATTCAAAACTGCAGATTAAATAGTAGTGTTCAAAGTTCTGTGTCATTTCAGTAGAATATCCAAAACAGGAATGACACATGACCCAGCCATTTGACTTTGACCAAGCCCTTAAAG
>NZ_JBFRMK010000173.1:0-22085 GCF_041470405.1 Shewanella sp. 10N.286.45.A1 | reverse complement strand
AATGACACAGAACTTTGAAAACTACCTAACTTACATATTATACCAATCAGTATTACGAGTTATAAACTTGCATCAATTGTTCTTTATGCTTTATAAACCCTTCAGCCTTTTTAAGGCATGCCTCTTCAGCCCTTTGATGATTACGCTTACCCGCTCTGATTGCAGGTTTATTAGCGGCTTGAAAGTGGTCCATTCCAGCTAAAATGCAATACCAAGAGGTTTTAAAGTAAACTTGATTATGTATGTTTTCTCTTAAAACTTGATCAAAATTACAATTGCTAATCCAGCCATCTAAGATAGAACTAAGTTCTTTAGACAGGTATGTGTTAGCTCTGCAATCTTTCCAATACTGCGAATCATTACGACCATTCAACTTATAATGTGCTTGCAAATAATCCCGAGTGCCATCTATAAGTGCGTTAATATCATTATTAAATTCCTGTTGGCACTCTCGCGTGAAACCTGACTTTTCATACAGCTCTACAAAATTCTCAATACTACGTTGGATAATGTTTAGCATGGGGGCTTCTAGAGGCTCTAAAAAGCCTTGTGAGAGCCCTATCGCAACGCAGTTATTCTTCCAATGCTCGCTTATACGCCCAGGAGTCCAATTCAAGTGCAGCGCTTTTACACCTTCAGCTTTTTCACCCAAATGTTGCCTAAGCTCAAGTTCTGCCTCTTCAGGTGATAGGTAATCTCGACTATATACATAACCATTACCATATCTGCTCGCTAAAGGTATATGCCACACCCAACCATTGCTAAGTGCTTTAGAAATGGTTTCAGAAGAGAGTTCATCATTGTTATCAATAGCAGTCGGAATCGCGACAGCACTATTGTTAAATAGTTGAGACTGATAACTAATCATCTTCTCACCTAATGCTTGTTGAATCAGCAGGCCTTTAAACCCGGAGCAGTCAATAAATAGATCGGCATTTAATTCACCATTATTTGCCGTATCAACGCTATCAATATCTCCATTTATATCCAATCGAACATCAGATACTTTATCATCAATATGCCTCACCCCTCTTTCAATTCCCTTTAACTTCAGAAACTCACCCAACAGACCAGCATCAAAATGGTAGCCATAATCCAAACGTTGACTAACCTCCTTTTTCGCAATTGGAGAGCGGCATTGCATAGCAAGTTTGGAGGTGACAAAAAAATCATCCGGATGTGCATTAACATCCATTCCCTCTCGGCGGAAATTAGCATTTGAAAAAAATAGTGGTACTTGAGGACTGTCAATATAGGAGTAAAAAGGATGGAAGTAGCTGGTTTTATCTGACGCAGTTACCCAATCGGGAAAACTAATTCCACATTTATAAGTCGCATTTGCGGCTTTCATCCACTCTGACTCTTGGATGCCTAAACGATCGAAAAAACCTTGAAAAAAAGGAGTTGTTCCCTCACCAACCCCAACAGTGCCAATCTTTTTTGATTCAACTAACGTAATAGTGCAATTTAATTTAGCCCATCGATGCGACATTAAATTTGCAGCCATCCACCCTGCAGTGCCACCACCAACGATAACGATATGACGAGGGGTATTCATATTCTTACTCCTTAAAGTCGCATGATTAAATCTAGAAAATGCTACATTTTACTTTTCTATACCATTGTACTTAAAGAAAAAGCCAGTCAAATGACTGGCTTTTATTACTTTCTATTTAACAATCATTACTTAACATTAGTTTACAAGCGGAAGCTTGCACCAAGGTAGTAACGACGGCCATTTGAACTTTGAGTTCCACCTAAACGAGCACCGTCTGAATCACGCTCATAATAGTTTTCCCAGATTTCATTGGTAATGTTTAGCGCTTCGAAAGAAATAGTAATATTTTCCGTCGCATTCCAACTTAACTGTGCGTCCACTTGCTGCTGCTCATCACGATATTGGTTACCGATCTCTGTTTTAGCAAGGAAGTATTCACTACGGTAGTTATAGTTAACGCGAGCGCTAAATAGATCATCCTCGTAGTAAGCACCTAAGTTGTATGAATTTTTAGATGTATTTGGCAACTCTACATAACTATCTTGTGTCGCTGCAACAACACTGCCATCTGGATTGGTAATCAATACAGCTTCAGTGACTTTAGCATCAGCAACATCAGTGTAGGTATAGTTAACATAACCACCAAAGCCATTGTCAAATGCATGTTGCATCTGGAACTCGACTCCATCAATAGATGTATTACCACCATTTACAGGAGTTCTCAGCTGGTTAATCTGCTCACCTTCAATTACAGCTGAAACAGTCGTTGTATAGATGAAATTGCTTATATCTTTCTTAAATGCCGTTAGTCCAAGTACAGACTCAGGCGTGAAATACCATTCAGCACCTAATTCATACTGAGCCGCGGTTAGTGGCTCTAGGAATGGGTTACCCGCAGAACCAGAACTAGTCTCAGGAGTTAAGTTAACCGCTGGCGCTAATTGGAACGGTGCTGGACGAGTTAATGCACGGCTTGCTGCTGCACGTAAGATAACGTCAGATGACAGGTCATACGCGATATTAATACTTGGTAACCATTCAGAATAATCACTCTCATATTTAACTGGGTCGCCAGCTACAGTGCCTTCTGAAGTCGTATCAGTTTCTACGTAACGAAGACCAACATTACCGCGTACACCTTCAACATCAAATTTAGCCATCGCATATAACGCACTGATTTTCTCAGCTACATCAAAAGAAGAGCTTCCTTGGAATACATCGGTATTACGACAAAGGCCAGCGCTAGTTGCTGTACACTCGTTAACGGCATAAAGCGCATTATACATAGTGTCACGATCAGGCATGAAATAGCTTTGAGATGGCATGCTGGTATCTGAATGGCTTACATTAACCATATCACCAGACCAGAAATCACTTGCAGGGCCTAAGCTACCAGCACCGATTGGATCTAAGCCACTAAGATCTGTCTTCCAACGATTCTGCTCCATTGAACGATCGCGGTATTTACCACCAACTTTTATTTCTTGTACGCCACCAAAATCGACATACCAAGAGTAATCAAGCTGTGCATAGGTTTCTTTATCTGTTGTTTCATTCAATTGATCAAAAATACCACCTAGCCACATCTCATCACCTGGATTCTCCAACCATGGGCTTGCTCCAGTGAAGTCAATAGCAGGTGCCGTTCCACCTGGGTTGGTGAAATCAAATGCTGCTCGAGGGTCCGTAGCGTCAACCCAGAATTCAGTAAAGAAATCTCGGTTTGTACCCTTACCTTCAGTCATACCCAATTGCCAATGTAACTTGCCAGTATCTAGTGAGTAATTACCATCAAAATCGATAACTTGGGTCGACATTTCAGAACCATCACGGAAAATATTGTCGTAAGCCATGTGACGTGCCCAACCAGGACGGTTTGGCAGACCAGTAACATCCAGTGAATCAACAATACCGTTAGTAACTGTACCTTCGTTAGTATCTTCGCCTAAGAAAGCAACACCACGGAAAGGTATGCCAATTAAGTTAGAGTTAACGTTATCAGCTTTCATTGTTGAGCTAAGGTAATGCAGCGTCATATCAAGCTCGTCAGTAGGCGCCCACTGAGCGGTAACATCATAACCGACGCGTTCTCGTTCTTGCTCGAACAATGCAGAACCAATCCCCCAAGGAGTAGCACCTTTCTCATCAGCTCCCTTAGGTGGTTCCATTAATGGATCAATACGCTCGATTGATGGGCCAAACCAACCAAAATCTTCGGTCGTTTCACGGCGAACTGAACGTTTCTGGTACGATGCAGAAACTAACATACCAAACGTTTCTTCTTCGTTTTTCCAGCTATACAGTCCAGATAGACCTGGGTCCCACTCTTCAGATAGATCGCCATACTGGCCTTCTACTGATGCGTTAAAAGTATTAGCTTCTAAATCAAGCGGCTTACGGGTATGTAAAATAACGGTACCACCAAGAGCACCCTCATCAATATCCGCTTGGGAAGTTTTATAAACCTCAAGCCCAGAGATCATTTCTGATGCTAAAAGCTCAAAGTTAAAGTTACGGGTCGCATCAGAAAGAACAAACCATTGGCTAGTACCAACGGCTTGACCGTTTAATAGTGTTAAGTTTTGGTCAGGCTGTACACCACGAATAGTTACGCCTTGGCCTTCACCAAATGTTCGGTCAATAGTAACACCAGGTATACGCGCTAAGGTTTCTGCAACGTTTTTATCTGGAAATTTACCAATATCTTCAGCGGAGATAGCATCAACTGTTCCGTCAGCAAAACGCTTTGAGTTCAAGTTGGCAGCCTGTGAAGCACGAATACCACGCACTTCGATTTTTTCAATATTTTCCTCTGCAGCTGCAGCATCGGCATCAGCTGCCATAGCAGACATAGAAACAGCGCTTCCAAGCAGAAGCGCTATGTTTGTAGCTAGTACAGTTTTCTTAAAAGTAGATGGTCGCATCTCGTTTCCCTTCCATAACTTATTTTATTTTTTTATATCCATAACCATTCCCCAACCGGAATGACAACGCTGTCATGTCTAAAGCAAACATTACACAATATTTAACAGCTGCGCCACAACAAAATAACTAGCGCATCAAATATATCTCTCAAAAACAACATCAAGACAAAGAGCAAAACATTATTAAACTTTAAATACAGTTAGTTAAACAACCAACATCTGTTACATAAAGATGTAATATTTTTTTTAATTCTGGAAAAAATTCTAAAAAACTGCTCCTTGATGATTGCTAATTCCCCTAAAAGTTCGCACTATACGGCTAAAATCGATAACAAATACTGCTATGCACAACTTAAATGTTAATGGTGTGTAGTTGCTGAAGTACTGTTGTCCAGCTCTCTAATTAATGAGAAAACAGCTTTATGAAAGTCACAATTAATGATGTCGCTAAATATGCTGGCGTATCGATAAAAACAGTTTCGAGGGTCACTAATAACGAACCTTCAGTTAAACAGGCAACGATTGATAAGGTTAATGACGCAATTCAAGTGTTAAATTACCAACCAAATCTTGCAGCTAGAAACCTCGCGGGAACAAGCTCTTATGTCATCGGTTTTATTTATGATAATCCGAATGCCTATTATATTATCGATATGCAAAATGGTATTTTGTCTGCTTGTAAGGATCTTGGCTATGAGCTTCTCATTCACCCCTGTGACTCTAAGTCCGCAAACATCTGCCAAGAGTTGGTGAAGCTTGTGAAACATAACCGCTTGTCAGGACTAGTGCTGACTCCGCCGTTATCTGAAGATCCGGTGATATTAACAGCGCTTAATGAGATTGATGCAAGCTATGTTCGTATTATTGCGGGTGAGAAAGTTGAGGATAATAATGGCCTCGCGGTTCTAGTGAATGATAAATCTGGCGCGATATCGATTACACAGCACTTAATCGACCTTGGTCATAAACGAATCGCTTTTCTAAGTGGTGACGAACAACATGAGTCGACTAAAGAACGCCTAGCTGGATTCAAGCAAGCATTAAACGATAACAAGATTGCAATCGATAATAGTTTGGTGATGGATGGTCGTTATTCATTTGAATCTGGGGTCGAGGGCGCTAAAAATTTATTAAAGCTTACTAACAAGCCTACTGCAATTGTTGCCTGTAATGATGAAATTGCCGCGGGAGCATTGTTTGCTGCTAGACTTCAAGGGGTTGATGTTCCAGCAGACATTTCAATTGTAGGTTTTGAGGATAGTCCTTTTTCTCGCCAAACTTGGCCGAAACTATCCACGGTACATCAGCCAAATGAGAAAATAGCCCAAATAGCAACCGAGTTGCTAATTGCCAAACGCCGAGAGCAGGCATCAGAGCAGTCAAGAGTGTTCGTACCTGAGCCTGTTATTCGCGACTCATCAGCCTCACCAAAATAATTGATAAAAGCCGTATAACCAATTAATTAACACCGTAACAGAGCAACTTTTCACATGTTTTATTAGCTTAAACCATGTGAAAAGGCTGCCGACAGTTTACACTGCCTCTTCGTTTTCTTCGCCAGTACGAATACGAATAACACGTTCAATATCAGTGACAAATATCTTGCCATCACCTATTTTTCCAGTACGAGCAGTATCTACAATCACATCAATAGCTTGATCAAGCTGCTCATCCTGTATAACTAATTCAATTTTAACTTTCGGTAAAAAATCGACCATGTACTCGGCGCCGCGATATAACTCTGTATGGCCTTTTTGGCGACCAAAGCCTTTAACTTCAGAAACCGTCATACCGGTAATACCAATATCAGCAAGTGACTCTCGCACATCATCTAACTTAAAGGGTTTAATAATGGCTTCGACCTTTTTCATTGTAATACTCCTAAAACTTGCTGAACTGACTAATTCTGTGGCAGATAGCTTAGCACGCAGCCCCAAAACTCTGAAGTCTAAAGTGATTTTGAGCAGGCCTTAAAAGTAAATGCAGTCTTCTTATAACGGAACAATCTAAATAATCAGCCTAGGTTGACTCGCCCACAAAACTACACTCATTAGTCCATCCCAATATATCATTCAAGGATTGAATTTGATGTTAAAGCAAGATCAGGGGTTTACTCTAATAGAATGCATGGTAACGTTAGTTATCCTCACAATCTTATTAAGTGTATCCATTCCCAGCTTAAGTGCAGTCTATACACAAGTTAGAGTAAACTTATCCATAAAAGAGATAAAACAATCCATTCAACTAGCAAGAAGTTATGCAATATCTTATGGCCAACGTGTGACCGTTTGCCCGCTAATAGAAACCCGTTGTAATTCTAACTGGAGTAACAACATTTCAGTTTTTAGTGACACCGGAGAATCAAATCATATTGATGGAACAGATCAATTACTATTCACTATTGGGCCTTTTGATTCTCGAGATTTTGTCCAATATAATCGTAGAGCAATACGATTCTTGCCCTCCGGCCTAGCCTCTGGCACCAACGGTACACTCACTTATTGCCCCGAGTCACTAAATAGCCAATATTCAGCCGCGATTATTGTCAGCCAATCGGGACGTTCAAGGTTTTCTAATAACAAAACCATCGCTTGTAAATAGCCGTAAACGCCATCAGTACTTACCCGCCAATATTTAGCTACTTAGTCATTATTTTGACTGAAAATTAACGTTAATTTCTACTGTAACGATCTATTAACTCCCATATACTAAGAGGGATATTCAAAGAGAGATAAGTAATGAATAAGCGATATTACGACAAAGCATTCACCTTAGTAGAAATGATGGTCACTTTGGCTATTGCTACCATTTTACTGGTAATAGCTGTACCGTCATTTACAGATTTTTATGAGAACTCGCGAAGTGAAGCCGCAAGCAGTAATATTCAGCAATCACTCTTTATGGCTAGAAGCCATGCCATAAGTTATGGCGCAACGGTCACTGTCTGTCCACGTTCAGGCTCTACATGTGGAACAGATTGGATTGATGGCTTTGATGTATTCATTGATGTCAACGGAAATGGTTCTTATGATTCAGCAACGGATCAAGTCATCCGCAAAATTGACGCATTTAATAGCGATGATTTTATTAAAACTAGCCTCAAAAGCATAAGTTTTAGCTCTGAAGGGATGATTTCCGGCACGGCAGCTTCCACAAGCACCCGACAATTTATCTATTGCCCATCAAGTAAAACCAGCTCAAATTCCAAAGCAATCGAGGTATCTGTAACTGGAAAAATTAGGCAATCTTCAGGAAGTTTAAGCTGCGGGTAATATTACTTTTCTCCTGCAACTAATAAAGCACCGGCAAATAAAGGCTTTAATAGCAATATATCATCAAGCTAATGCTAAAAACCTTTTGCGGCAGCTAAAACCGTAAACGCATTATCTTAGCGTTGCTCCATCAAGTTTTTGAGCTTTGATACTGGAGAAATCTTCCTCTAGCGCGACACATTCATATACATCTTTTATATAAGCACTCTGCCCTCGCTCATTTTCAGCGGCTCTAGATGCTGACAAAGAAGCCATTAGACTCGCAGCCTTATCCACTTGCCAACGATAAAAAACGACTTGCTCATTTATACTTGTGTCTACATAACATTTAAAGTCTTGTTTGGAGATTTTTTCCTCTTCAGCATATACAACACTATTCAATAAGAGGCTTATGAGTATTAACCACTTCATTACCAACACCCTGTAGGGCTCTTTGCCCCAGTTTCTGTAATTTCAATCACTTTGCACGCAGAATCTCTAGATGCCTGCTCTCCTTGTGCAGTCGCTTTCAAAGTAAAACTGCCGGTACCACTTGTTGTCGCAGCGACGCTATAATAGCCACTCTTTGTTACATAAGGACTTTTAGCATAACCTAAACTAACCATATTCGATGTATAGCTGCGATTATCCAAATAGAACTGCTCCTGACGGTTTGCCGCATCGGTTAACACAGTTAAACTTTCAGCCCTAACTCCTTTTGCGACATAATCAATATAAGATGGGTATGCAATAGTTGATAAAATACCAATCAGTGCAACCACGATCATCACTTCAATTAAGGTGAAGCCCATTTTTTTTCTCATACTCTCACCTAGTCATCAACATGATAGTAAATTCGGTTCACTCCGGGACCACTACCGATACACTTATTGTCCCCAGGTTCACAAGGAGGTGGCGGACAATTCAAGCTTCCTTCAGGGCAATCCTTATACTCCATTTTATCTCCAGCGGCACCGATCCCAATTAGGTACATATAACTATCATCCTCACCATTTGGTGGAATAACAAGTTGAGGGGTATCAGGAACTCGCTCACCCATCTCTATATACTCGTAAGTATATGATCGTATTCCTCGGTGCAAATCAAAACCATACAACCTGCCAACGCCAGAAACTAAACATTGGTTTGCATCAGAATTGTCACCCGGTACATAGGAAGTAAAAAAGACTCGTCCTTGAATTATTGTTGCGGCAGAAAGACTTTTCTCACCATTACTACCAAATTGATAATACCAACCACGTTTAGTACCAAATTCAATATTTTCAGATTCTGTCTTAGGTGAAGCGATAGATACATTGTACAGGTTAGCTAAAGTTATTGCGGCAGGGATCTCGTTACCTGTGGCACCATTAAACGGGCGAGTTACAACGTTTCTATCTTGCAAAGTGAAAAACTTGTCACTTCGCAGCAGATCTAGTGGATGTGGTCTATGCCCAGAACCAACGACAACTGCATCGTAGGGTACATTTTGATAGGTCTTAGTGGTCGTTGTTGTGCCGCCCACAGTTACATCCACTTCTGAAATATTAGTAAACATCGTTTGAGCTACTGCTGGTTCTGCAAAGAAGCGCCGATCAGAAGTCGTAGCGCCTCCACCAAGATCGGCAAACTTAAACGCAGTCCAAGGCTTAGTAGAGTCCTTTGGATTGGCGCTAGGTAAATCGATACGCCAAACATTTGCCCCGGTATCTGTTGCGTAGATCCTGTCTGTTAGTTTGTCTCCGTTACTGTCTAGCACAGCAACGGAATTAGGAATACTATCGGTTATCCCAGGAAGCTGAGTAACTGACGCGCCCCCGCTAGCTGCAAATGTATGAATCAGAGCTCCGGTTTCTGCGTCAACAATAAATACCCCACGCCCAAGCGTATCAGGGCTACCAACAGCTGCGCTATCTTTGGTTGCTGGAGAGTAACCTGCGCCAAAAATAAGCACTGGTTTAGCTTTAGAGAACTCGGTATTCCCTGCTGGCCAACCAGGTATATAAGTCACTACGGGTTCAGCCCAAGTCTGTCCAAGCTCCTCCATACCAGTAGTATTGGAGTTTATCTTCCACATAAAAGTTGGTTTATCGGGCTTACTTATATCTAAGGCATAGTATGACTTTCCTCCTCGACGCATGCCAACAAACACCCAGGCCTTTTCTATTGAACCGTCTGCAGCCGATTTGACATAGGAAACAGGAGCGCTATCTAGTCCATATACAGAATGGACACCGGTTGGCACGTTAGCTTTCAATTCACGGATATTAGGTAATAGCTCATAAGGCATAAATGCCCATGATTCAGATACTGAAGTATCTTCATCTTTAAACATATGCAAATATCCATGATTAGTACCAACGATTACCCTAATATCTGGTGAGCCTGCTGTACCAAAGTTCATAGCCAATGGTTTAGAGTGCAGCGGGTCACCAAAAATGTCTTGTCTTGCATCAGTTTTTGAAGAGTCGTTATCGTCATCATCGACATCCTTACCTTTAGCCCAATCAAAATAACTGTTTAAGCTACTTTGAGTCACTCCCATATAACTCGCTAGCGCAGCATCCCCACCAGCTACAGACGACGCATTGCTCTTACTAAAGGTAGCCAATCCACCATTGGAGCCAAAGTTTCCATATAGTGTACGACTAGAGGCTGTTCTCAACTCGTGTGCGATACCACCAACTCTTACATCGTTGCCATCGCCTCCGCCACCACTAGCGCTACAAACACTGTTAGGAGTCCAATAGGAACAGGCTGAGTTACTTAAATTACCATCAGATCCAATAGCTTTTTTACCATTTTTATCAACTATATCTCCGCTGCCTGTGACCTTAAACTTCTTAATATTCCCCATCCACCTAGGGCCCTTATTAGGCAAGAACATTGCGTAATAAACAGAGTCAAAGGTTTGAGTTCTATCGAAGTTGTTACTTGCTATCGACGGCGAAGTAAAACTAGCATTAACCTCCAAGATTTGTGAAAAAACTTGTTGCAGAGCTGATTGTAATTGAGTCGCATTTTTAGCGGCAAAGTATGTTCCACCGCTTAGCTCAGCAGTCTTTTTAAGGATAGGAGCAGCATCGGACGCCCCCTCACTAAAACCAATGGTATAGGTGGTAACAAATTGATCACCCGCTAATGAAGGATTTACATCTTTACGGTGCATAATGCTTGCCAGAGCAGGGAGGTAACTCCCATCAACTCGATCTGAAGACTTATAGCCACTCATTTTGGACACTTTATAATTCGCAGCTGAATCTTGAGTCGGTGAGCCATCTGTGATGTAGACGACATAAGAGCGATTTGAACACTGGGAGCTCTTAAAGGGAGAAATATAATTATTGCCACTTTCAATACTTTTATCTCTAGTAGGCGTCATGTTGCCCGCTTCTTTAGCAAAATGAACTCCACCGCCCGAGAAGTAACGATATGCTTCGTACAATGTTTCACAAAGTGGTGTGTTAGTTTCAGCATTTAGGTCGTTAATTTTATCAACGAGACTAATTTTGTCTCCAGTACTAAGTCGCTTAATACCGGAAATTATACGTCCACCGTCGGAACTTTGGCTGGTGTTATAGTTAAAAATTGCAAGACCAAAATCCACGCTTGGCGTAGTGACTACCGTATCTTCCATTACCCGTTTAGCAATTTTCATTCGAGTCTGCCAACTACTCGATTTATAACCATGGTACCAATTAACATAGCGTTCAGTATAAAGTGTTACGGATTTCCCAGTACCAAACTTAGTTAAGAATGCGCTATCTACCGCATCTTCAATATCAGAAGATGACGCACTGCTTGAAATGTTAGTATATGGAACAGGCGCCGCCTTTGAGCCTAAGCTATCGACTGGAAATCCATTAGCAACACCAGTAGCATTGCCAAACTTTAAGCTGCTATCTGTTTCAAAGTCTTCAAAACAATCAACTTGGGATACTGAACTCCCTAAGGTATCCGGTAGCTCTAGCCAAGTACCATTTTCACCAACAAAACCATACTCCCTTAAAAAGCCCGTAAATACTCCATAATCAGTTAAGTACTCTTTTGATGACTCACAACCATTAACTGAATGATAAAAATAATTACTGCTTGTTGGATCAGGGACTGCACCACCACCTTTTGCATAATAAAGCTTTGTGCTATCCGAAACAGTTTCACCGCGAGAGTAGAAGTTTTCACTGTACTCTTTCGTTCTCATACTGCCTGAATTATCAAAAATGATGAGAACTTGAGGTCTAGAACCTGAGCGTGCAGAAGATTCAAATACATAAAGCTCAGTATCATCAGAATAACTAGCACCAGACACCATAGTAAGCGCTGTCACAACGGTGATTAAAAATTGTCTAAATTTCATAATCAGTTCCCTGTTGACCCTAATACTTCTTGCTCAATTCCGGAGACAACGGTGAGTTGTCCCATATTATTTCTGCCAAATGTTGCCTGACTGGATATTTCTATCGTCACACAGCCAATCAAATCTGGTTGAGTAGCCTGGCTACTCCTTTTACAAACTCCGTTATCAGCAAGTAGCGTAAGTGCACTTGTTACAGGGAATTCACTATCAGTGATATCTGCAGGGTTAGCCGTCAAAGAAGCGAAGTCGGTCCCTTTGCTATTGTCTACCAGTCGATCGATTGCTCCATGAGCGTTAGCCATCGCTTCTATACGTTCAGAACCTGCACCAGCCATTCTTATTGATTGGGTCGAGTTAACCGCTAATGCAACTCCAATAACCGTCATTATCAATAAAATAATGATTGAGAAAAACAATACGATCCCTTTCTCTTTACGAATCTGCATATTAATTACTCACCAATATTGGGTTTTCTAATACGATAGTAGAAGACAATACCCGCCTTCTAAAACCATCATTGGTTGCAGCTATCGTCTTATCGCCAAGTTCATAACTATTGCCGTTATCGTAACTATCATCTTCTTCGAGCGTTCTAATTAAGATATAAATTCTAAGAGCCACTAATCTTTGAGCTGGCGAACCATCCCACATTGCAGAAGTTATGTTCTCCGCAGGCATAAAACTGTCTGCACTATCATCACCGTCAAAATCGAAGCCATACATAACCCTAAGATTCTCAACACCTTCAACTAGTTGCTCATAACTAGCACTGGTTTTCATCCCACCAACTCCGAGTACTCTTCTCATCAGCACTGGGACACCATTGTCAGTTTTGATGAAGTAAATATGATGTTGATATTCCCAAAACCTTGCATTATCTAACGACGGTGCGGCTTGGCTACCAGAAAAAATAACGGCTTGATTCAGGTTAGTCGCCATATAGTAAGAATTAGTATTAAAAGTGGTCACAGCAGGGCCAATTAGGCGCTTTATTTGCAAGACATCTGTACCAGATAACGTAGAACTTAAGCAGCTAAACGACTCAGTGGAGACTCCACTTTCATAGCCCCACATTTTCCTAAAGTTGGCCAGACTATTTTGAACCGGAAAGCTAGCATTGTTAATCCCTCCTCCAACACAATCACTCGCAGTAGAAATAGCACTAGCCTGAATCGTTGTATTCACGCCAACACTGAGATTAGTACCTGTCAACTCAGCCATGAAACCTGCTTGACTCACATCCCGTTCGATCAGTGCCAACGCTACACGACCATTTTCTTGAAGTTGGTTAAACTGACTAGTTGTCGCCACATTAGATGATGACATTGCGAACATAGAAAAAAGACCAGCCGATAAGAACAAACTCACCAACATTGCAACCATCAGCTCTACTAACGAAAAGCCTGTTTGCCACTTCCCTATTATTTTTTTATTCATAATTTAAATAATTATTGTTTTCAACGAATAAATTCGACGGCGCTTGTTAGACGAACCACACCCTTTTACCAAAGTAGATTGATTAGTTCCAGCAGCACCATCACTCATCTCCCTTATCCCCCTCCAACTCATCACTACTTCAACACTGCCGCTACTCTGCGCAGATATACAGGCTGTTGTGTCATCCAGTTCAGCAAATAATGTTTCCCATTGATAGAGATCCCAAGATAAGGTTTCAGCATTAGTGCAGGTAACATTAGCACCAACACTTACATCGCAAGATATCGCAGGTTTAGATAACTTGCCTGTATAGGTTCCGGTATATGATGTGAGCAAGCTACGGTTGAGCTTAATTCGGTTGACAATATCGTTAGCAAGATAAGCTGCTTGGGTTTGCTGAAAGGATTCAAAACTGCCACGTTTGGCAACAAGGTGCAGATTAAAAATACCAATAAGACCAACAACTAAAATAACTAACGAGACCATCAGTTCGATTAGCGATAACCCCCGTTGTTGATTTTTCATTGCTGTCAATTCCTTTGCCTTCGTCATATTCTTGACGTTAAATTAAGGTTTTTACTCTTTAAAATCTGTAACTTAGCGGACAAACACCAGCATACATGTTAATTGAAGTTTAGTCGAATACTTGCTTAGTACAAGTCATCGCTTATAGAACGAATAGCAATGATGTGTCTGAATTTTAAGCATAAAAAAAGAGGCCTCAGCCTCTTTAATAATTGATGTTTAGCAGTAATCGTTAGCGTAATTCAGCGGGTACCGCAAATACGGTATCTTCCAGTCGTCCTTCCACTTCGGTAATAACGCTAGGTGCCATATCAGCAATAGCATCTACCACCTGCTTCACTAAAACCTCTGGTGCAGATGCGCCAGCAGTAACTGCTACCCGTCGAACGCCGTTGAACCAAGTTGGATCAACATCATCAGCATTGTCTACCAAGTATGAGTTAGTGCCCTTCTTTTGTGCTAATTCGCGCAAACGATTAGAGTTTGAACTGTTCTTGGAGCCAACAACGATAAACAACTCCACTTCTTCGGCAACATTGCGTACAGCATCTTGGCGATTTTGTGTGGCATAGCAAATATCGTCTTTACGCGGCCCTTCAATAGCTGGGTACTTCTGTTGCAATGAAGCAATGACATCTGCAGTATCATCCATTGATAGCGTCGTTTGAGTCACAAAGCATAAGTTGTCTGGATCTTTAACCTCAAGCTTTGCCACATCATCCGGAGACTCTACAAGATGAACGCCGCCTTCTGGGTTATCGTATTGACCCATTGTGCCTTCTACTTCTGGATGACCAGCGTGACCAATCAAAATACACTCAATACCTTTACGGCTAGCACGTGTCACCTGTAAGTGAACTTTTGTCACCAAGGGGCAGGTAGCATCAAATACTTTTAAGCCACGTGTTTTAGCTTCTGCACGCACAGCTTGGGACACACCATGAGCACTAAAAATAACAATGCTTTCATCAGGTACTTGATCTAACTCTTCAACAAATACTGCCCCACGATCTTTTAGATTCTGTACTACGTAGCGGTTATGAACCACTTCATGTCGAACGTAGATTGGCGGAGAAAAAAGCTCTAATGCACGTTCTACAATACTAATAGCACGGTCAACACCAGCGCAGAAACCTCGAGGATTTGCTAAAAGAATCTTCATAATTACAGTACCTGTACCACTTCAAGCTCAAATGTTAATACTTGACCTGCCAAAGGATGGTTGAGATCGATAGTCACAGAGTCGCCAACAACATCACGTACCATTCCAGGCACTTCACTACCGCCAGGGCCTGCAAAACTAACAATCACACCAGGCTCAAGCGTCATATCCGCGGGGAAACGACTCTTATCCATATGATGTACAGCATCAGGGTTAGACTCGCCAAAAGTATCGCCAGGCTGCAGGGTAAAGCTGTGTTTGTCACCCTCTTTAAGGTTAACAATTTCAGCTTCAAACGCAGGGCTTAAGCTTTCATCGCCAACATTAAATCGTGCGGGCTTACCACCTGAACGGGTACTTTCAGCTGTAGAGCCATCTTCAAGTACGATATTCATGTGGCATAAAATTGAATGGTTATCTGACATTGAGATCACTCCTTTATATCATCTGATTTTTTGACATCTTTATCCGATACAAAAGAATCTAAAATAATCAATCCCGCACCGACACAGATTGCTGAGTCAGCAATATTAAATGCAGGGAAATGGCTGGTTTTCCAGTAGAAATCCAAAAAGTCGACCACAAAACCATGCTGTAAGCGATCGATTAAATTACCTAACGCCCCGCCAATGACGAGGGTGTAAGCAAGATTCAAACGCCACATTTTGCTTGGTTGCTGTCGTAACCAAACCGACAGTAAAATACTGAAACCGACCGCGACGAAGGTAAATAACCAGCGTTGCCAGCCGCCAGCATCACTTAAAAAGCTAAATGCTGCGCCATAGTTTCGTACATAGGTAAAGTTAAACATAGGGAGTAACTTTACCGACTCATACAGTTCAAAACTCGACAATACCCACTGCTTAGATAGCTGGTCGGCAATAAACACCAACACAACTATCCAATACCAACGTAGGCCACTGTCTTTCCAAGAAGTGGGCATTATGGATCCTTTATGCAAACTGGCGAGTTTCACCTTCACCTTCAATGTTAGTCACGCAGCGTGTACACAATGTCGGATGTTCAGCCACTTGACCTACATCTTCTCTGTGATGCCAGCAGCGCTCACACTTCTCAGCTTCAGACTTTTTAAGCCCAAGCTTTAGCGATGCAAGTTCAGTTTCAATCGCATCAGCTGGCGCTTCACTTAGTGCTACAACCTCTGTTTGAGAAGTTAACAGTACAAAGCGTAACTCATCACCAAGAGTGCTTAGTGCAGCAGACAATGCCTCATCAGCAAACAGGGTAATTTCAGCTTCTAGTGAACCACCGATCTGCTTTTCACGGCGAGCATTCTCAATCACTTTGTTAACTTCTGCGCGAACGGCAAGTAGCTGATCCCAGTATTCATCACTAAGGTCTGAATCCAGTGTGACTGACTGTAGGCCCTCATACCAAGTTTCGGTAAAGACAAACTCTCCACGCTCACCAGGAAGAAGCTTCCAGATTTCATCTGCAGTGAAGCTTAATACCGGCGCAATCCAGCGAACCATAGCTTCAGAGATAAGGTACAGTGCAGATTGACAACTACGACGAGCATTGCTGTCATCTTTTGCGGTGTACTGTCTGTCTTTAATGATATCAAGGTAGAAGCTACCAAGTTCAACAGAGCAGAACTGCATCAGTTTCTGCGTAACCAAGTGGAAATTGTATTGGTCGTAAGCTTCAAGCAGCTCTTGTTGCAGCGCAGCTGCGCGGCGAACAACCCAACGGTCCAGTGCAACCATATCTTCAACGGCAACCATATCTGTCTCAGGGTTAAAGCCATTGATGTTCGCAAGCAAGAATCGAGCAGTGTTACGAATACGACGATAAGCATCGGCACTACGTTTTAGAATTTCGTCAGAAACGGTCATTTCGCCGCTGTAATCTGTTGCTGCAACCCACAAACGTAAAATGTCAGCACCCAGCTTGTTAGTGACGTGCTGCGGTGCAATCACGTTACCAACAGACTTAGACATCTTGCGGCCTTTACCGTCAACGGTAAAACCATGGGTCAACACTTGCTTGTATGGCGCTTTGCCATTCATCGCCGTAGAGATCATCAGCGATGACATAAACCAACCACGATGCTGATCGCTACCTTCAAGGTAAAGATCAACGTCATGACCATTGAATTCAGGACGTGAAGCAACCACTGACGAGAAAGTAGAACCGGAGTCATACCAAACATCTAAAGTGTCAGTCACTTTACGGTATTGGTCAGCTTCATCACCTAACAGCTCTGCGGCATCGAGATCCCACCAAGCTTGAATACCTTCTTGCTCGATACGGTTAGCTACACGCTCCATCAGTGACACACTATCTGGGTGCAGTTCTTCGGTTTCACGATGTACAAACAGGGTAATTGGAACACCCCAAGTACGTTGACGAGAGATACACCAATCAGGACGGTTTTCAACCATCTTTTCGATACGGCTCTGTCCCCAATCAGGGATCCACTGTGTTTTCTCAATCTCGCTCAGCGCTTGTGTACGCAAGCCTTTTTGATCCATTGAGATAAACCACTGCGGCGTCGCACGGAAAATAATTGGCGTTTTATGGCGCCAGCAATGCGGGTAACTATGGTTAATAGCAACATGGTTAAGCAGCGCGCCTTTCTCTTCCAATAGCGCGACAACGCTCTTGTTAGCTTTAAATACATGTTGACCGGCAAATATTTCAGTATCTGCTTTATAAACGCCATTATCGCCAACTGGGTTAGCAACTTCTAAGCCATATTTTTGACCGACGACGAAATCGTCTTGACCATGGCCAGGAGCGGTATGCACCACACCAGTACCAGACTCGACCGTAACATGCTCGCCAAGGATGACTGGCACATCAAAATCATAGAACGGGTGGTTAAAACGCAATAGCTCAAGCTCGCTGCCTAGCACGTTCGCGAGTACTTTGTGTGACTCGGCGCCAAAACGCTCAACACAAGACTCGACTAACTCTTGTGCCAATACTAGCGCTTGAGTTTGGCCATCTTTAACCATCTCAACCAAGGTGTATTCTAACTGCCCAGCAACTGACAATGCGCGGTTTGCAGGTAGTGTCCAAGGCGTGGTGGTCCAGATAACCATTGAAATAGGATGCGCATATTCAGTTAAACCAAATTTAGCGAGTAGCGCAGGTTTATCAACAACGGTAAATGCCACGTCGATTGCTGGAGACATTTTGTCTTCGTATTCAACTTCAGCTTCAGCTAACGCAGAACCACAATCAGTACACCAATGCACAGGTTTAACACCTTTGTGCAAGTGACCGCTGTCGATCACTTTTGATAGTGAACGAACGATATTGGCTTCGGTGTTGTAATCCATCGTTAGGTAAGGGTTTTGCCAATCAGCAAACACGCCTAAACGGATAAAATCATCACGCTGACCATCGACTTGCTTTGCAGCATATTCACGACACTTTTGACGGAACTCAGAAGCGCTAACCTTATGACCCGGCTTACCTACTTTCTGCTCAACTTTAAGCTCAATAGGTAGTCCATGACAGTCCCAACCAGGAATGTACGGCGCATCAAAACCTGACATGGTCTTTGACTTAATAATAATATCTTTAAGAATTTTATTAACTGAGTGGCCAATATGGATATCGCCGTTCGCATATGGAGGACCATCATGCAAAATAAACGGTTTGCTATCTTTACGGCTTTCACGGATCTGTTGGTACAGTCCTTTCTCGTTCCAGGATTTCAACATCTCTGGCTCACGATTAGCCAAGTTACCACGCATCGGAAACTCTGTTTCCGGCAAATTCAAAGTAGATTTATAGTCGCTCATTAACCCTTTACCGTTTTGTTAGCTAAGCTATTAGCCTGCATCGCTGCCAAGCAAAGCTTTCGCTCTGTCAGCATCATTTTTAATTTGTTTTTTCAGCGCATCTAGTGATCCAAATGGCTGCTCGTCTCTAATCTTTGCCACTAATTCAACTTCAACAGTTTTACCATAAAGGTCACCATCAAAATCAAACAAATGGACTTCTAACTGACATATTTGGCCATTAACTGTTGGCCTAAAACCGACGTTAGCTACGCCTTCATATATGTCACTATTATCCCAATAAAGCTTAACGGCAAACACACCTCTAACTGGGGTGACTTTGCGCTTCAATGCGATATTAGCGGTGGGAAAACCAATGGTTCGCCCAATTTTCTGGCCATGTGCGACCTTGCCGCTGAGAATAAATGGGTGCCCAAGCAAACGCCTTGCTTGTTCCATATTGCCCTCAGCAAGTAGCCGTCTAACTTCTGTAGAGCTAACCCGTTTATCGCCAAGGACGAAACTTTGTGTACTCACTACCACAAAGCCGAACTTCTCACCTGCTTTTCGCAGCATATCGAAGTTCCCTTGACGCTGCTTGCCAAAGCAAAAATCATCACCAACCACTAAGTACTTAACACCAAGCGCCTTGACCAATAACTGCTCAATAAAATCTTCGGCACTATAGTCTGCAAACTTCTTATTGAAGTTTATACAGAGCATTCGCTCAATTGATAGCTCGTCAAGTAACATCACTTTGTCACGTAATAAACTTAACCGAGCAGGTGCATTTTCACCACGAAAAAACTCCTGTGGTTGCGGCTCAAATGTCATGACAACCGCGGGTAAATCTAAATGTTTTGCCTTTTCTACTAGCCGATTAATCACTTCAGCATGGCCACGATGGACGCCGTCAAAGTTGCCTATTGTTAATACACAACCGTGATGCTGAGGCAAAATATTATGAATACCGCGGATTAATTCCATTATCTTACACGACACATGAGAGTAAATGGGCGGATTATATACCAGCTAGCCTTTATAATCAGCACTCAAACTGCAGCTTTCATCTTCCAAGGGCGAATTCCCAACAAAACTAAGCAAATAAAGTAGCAAATTGCTGCAATTGCAATCAACTTAACTAACTCAACACCACGCTCAGGTAACGAAAACGCTAACCAAGCAGCAATGGTGGGTTGCAAATAGTAAATGACAGCAACCATAACAAGCCCAGCAATGAATGTCTTAACCGCAAAAAGAATAGTCGATGTGCTCAACTTGTACACATTAGCTTTATGCAAGCCTCGGTATAATAAGCACGCATTTAACAGTGCTGACATCGATGTAGCAATAGCCAAACCGACATAACCAAAAGGAATAGCAAATATTAGGTTGAAAACCATATTACTGACCATAGCAATAATGCCATAACGCACCGGTGTTTTAGTATCTTGGCGTGAGTAATAACCTGGCGCCAAAATCTTAATTAACATAAAACTGAGTAAGCCACTGCCATATGCCATCAAACTGTACGAGGCCATCTCTACATCTTCATAGGTAAACGCACCACGCATAAACAGCACCATTAACATAGGTTTAGCCAGCATAATCAAGCCACACATAGCTGGTAATCCAAGTAAGATGATCGCTTTTACTCCCCAGTCCATTGTTTGTGAAAAAGCTTGGCTTTCAGCATTGACATGACGTTTTGACAAAGCAGGTAAGATGACCGTCGCAATTGCTATGCCAAACAAACCCAAAGGAAATTCTAGTAACCTATCTGAGTAATAAAGCCAACTAATGGAGCCCGTCATTAAGAAACTGGCGATAAAAGTATCGAATAACAAGTTTATTTGTGACACAGAAACACCGAATAGCGCTGGGATCATCAATGTTCTAATTTTGGTGACTCCTGGATGGCTCCACCCCCAACTTGGTTTTACAATCGCTTTTTCTCGTAATAGAAATGGAATTTGAAATAAAAACTGGATCAAACCGCCAAAAAATACGCCCCACGCCAAGCCGATTTCAGGCTGCTGTAGGTTAGGCGCCAAAAATAGGGCTGCGGTAATAATGGCAATGTTAAGGAAAACAGGTGTAAACGCAGAGACCGCAAAACGTCCACGGGTGTTCAATATTGAGCCAGCCAAAGCTGTAAAGGTTATAAACCAAAGATAGGGAAATGTTATCTTAAGCATTAAAGAGGCAAGTTCAAACTTTTCACCACCGGGTGCATCGTTTAACCAAGCAAGAAACCAACCACCACCAAACAGAGCCGCTAACACAGGCGAAGCAATTACACCAAATAAGGTTACTACGCTGACGAGTACACCCAGTGTGCCCGCCACCTTCCCGATAAGCTCCCTGACCTCTTCATCACTATTTTTTTCTTGGTACTCAGTTAACACCGGCACAAAAGCTTGTGCAAAGGCACCTTCAGCAAAAAGTCGTCTTAAAAAGTTAGGGATTTTATTGGCGAAGAAAAAAACATCTGCACTGCTTCCTGCTCCCATGAGATTGGCGATAACCACATCTCGGATCAAACCTAAAACGCGCGAAATTAGTGTCATAGCACTGACAATCATGCCAGATCGAAATAGCTTTCTGCTCAAAACGTCCCCTGCTCTTGTTGTTAGAGCTAAAATACTTAGGCGATATCACGCACAAAATGGCGCTTGCCTCTATTGTCTCAAAGCAATACCTGCTAGAATTGCGCACCATATTACACGAGTTAGGTTGAAGATAGCCAAGCTGGTTGGATTATTTTGAGTTAATCGAACTGATTCAATCATTGTCATTGACAAAGTGACATAAATAGGGCATATTCCTCGACCTTAAAAATACCAAACCCAGTTTTAGGAGTTGCACCTTGGCTAATAGCAAGTCTGCAAAGAAGCGCGCGCTTCAGTCTGAGAAGCGTCGTCAGCACAACGCAAGCCGTAGCTCAATGCTACGTACTTACGTAAAGAAAGTAATCGCTGCAATCAATGCAGGTGATCACGAATCAGCTACTGCTGCTTTCGTAACAGCACAACCAATTGTTGACCGTATGGCGACTAAAGGTCTTATTCATAAGAATAAGGCTGCTCGTTATAAGTCACGCTTGAATGCTAAAATCAAAGCACTTGCTGCTTAAGTTTTAGTTTAAAGCAATTAAAAACCGGCCTAGGCCGGTT
>NZ_JBFRMK010000172.1:0-10812 GCF_041470405.1 Shewanella sp. 10N.286.45.A1 | reverse complement strand
ATAAAAACGGGAGTAGATATTTATCTACTCCCGTTTTTATTTCAAGATTATTTATAATCTATTTAATTCACCGGACAGCCAATTTCAGTAACTGAATTAATTACAATCTCGTCTACCGGAACATCTGAGCGGCCACCTGTTGTATGGGTTGCGACAATACTGATTTGGTCGGCGATATCCATTCCAGAAACAACCTGACCAAATACTGCATAGCCATCACTAGAAGCACTAGCGTCCAATTGTGGATTATCTAATACATTAATAAAAAATTGTGAAGTCGCAGAGTTTGGATCATTAGTTCGTGCCATTGCGATGGTACCGCGAGAGTTGCTGATCCCGACACTGGCTTCATTAATGATTGGGTCATTACCAGGCTTTGATACTAGCCCTGTCGTTAAGCCACCGCCTTGTACCATAAAGTTACTGATAGTGCGATGAAAGAGTGTTTCTTGATAAAAACCACTATCGGCATAAGTTTTAAAATTCTGCCCGGTAACAGGCACATTGGTTAAATCTATTGCTAGTGTCATGTCCCCTTTGGTGGTTGCCATTAAATAACAGATATCAGCTTTTAGCTCTGGAGCTTTGACTGGAGGTGTTGGCGAATCCGCGCTATCGGATCCGCATGCAGCGATAGACAGACAAGTTATTAGCGGCAACAGCTTCTTCATATTTGAACCTTTATATTATTTATAACCAACATTTAAAGAGGACAAATTATCCAATAAATGTGTTGTTTATGTTTTTGTTTGTAGGGCGTTTGTTGCGGTGAGTTTACATGTTGTGGGTTGGCTCGCAATAGTTCAGTTGCCAAAGTTACAAAATGTCGCAGTTCAACTTGTCCAATCGTGTGCCTAGAATAGAGGTTATCATGTCAAAAAAAGTTGAGCATTTCTGCTTGTATTGCTGAATTGTTAGCTGCTTTAATCTGCAGTCTTGAGGGGCTGTAGATCTTTCGTGCTGAGGTTTTGTCCGATTCTTTACCGTAAAGAATAATGCTTCTAGTGCAAGGCTTGAGCGATGACGCGTAGCCAGCTAAGTGAAGCGTTCATAACGTATTCTAATCATAAAAGAATAGAAGCAATGAAACGGATCCAAAGGACAGCATTTCTTGGCCATTTTTTCAGCGTTAAAGGCTCTTTGGGAAGAATCACTACACTACATAGTCTCTACCTTGCCAAAATGGCCAAGAAATTGCCGTAAAAACAACCATGAAAGAGCAGCAGAACCTAGATGTATTGGGTTGTTCTTTGGCTGTATTTTCTACTTTTTTGTGGTGGTGATTCATTGCATTTAGTTGATATAGACCTTGCTCTGTATCGGGAGAAAACTTGAAACAGAGCGGGTGAAAATATATAAAATCTACTTTCATATCAGTTGTTACATTAGCAAACACAAACAGGATAATGATCAACAACCTTTATCTCGTTTGGAGCGATACCGTTGAACAGTCGGCTGAAAGATCCATAACTACTTTTGACTTTTCGGATGATTAGCTTGTTGTTCTGTCAGAAAGGCTCATGTTTCATCTTAGGAGCCGTTGCTGCATTAAAGACAACTTGCTTCCAAAAGTCGTTGGTCTAGCTTATTCGTTGTCTTACTGTAATCCGAATAAATGGTCTTTTAGATAGCGACGCTATCTAGCCTTGTTACTCGCTATCCACACAAGGTCAGTATTTGTTGCTTAAGACAGCTTACTTTTTGCTGACAGGATATTTTTATAGATACGAGTTGCTACAGGTTTATCACTAGGGTTTGCAAATATGGCTTTAAAGCAATTCATGCTTGTTAGTTTCATTACCGCCAATGCAGGTGAGAATGAAAAGTTTAAATGCTTGCTTATCTCCTTTAGTAGTGAGCTTGCTTAGTATCCGGTTAGACTCTTTAATGTTTGCGCCATTGGCTAATAGCTCTAACTGTATATGCGCCGCGTTGTCTATATGAGACTTAAGCGTCATGCGGTGCTGCATTTCTATTAGTGTATTAGCTGGGTAGTTATTGTTCATGGGTCAATCCTCGCATTGGATAGTTAGTGGATAAACTAGTTGTTGATATCTTGCGTTTACAGCCCACATCCTTATGCTCTGCGATACAGCATGCGACTTAGCATAAGTAGTAGCATGTGCTTGTCTATTTTCAGTAACCTGTACCCCACTTGTAAGATTATTGATGTAGATTCTGGTCAAGGCTTTTGTATTGGTCCGAGTGCGACTACCGGAATCCTTCAGTAGTCTCGATAACCGCTTATCTCTATATCTTTATTTGTAATATATTCACGCGCCAAACTTATAATTTACATTACGCCTATATATGTATCATTCAAGCTGTATCGCTACCTATGGTTGCTTAAATATAGCGTTTGTGATTTTAGTCACTAATCGTCCTATTAGACTGTGAACTCTTTGTGTTGAACGTAGTGGCTTTGTTGCTAATTCAATATAAACAAGGTTTTATTGTTGCATTTAAAAGTTAATGAGAGCTCTACGTTTGAAGTACAGGCTTAGCGCTGTATCAATTTGGAGCGACGGGTGAGGGCAAATTCTACTAAGAAAACTGTAAACGATGACCATCTACATTTAATGAAACAGTGCCTAATTCCAAAAATTAAGAGGGCTAAGGTGCTGTTTATTCATCATGCATAAAAAAGAGTGGGAAAAAGGAAAGTTGCAACTGATTTGCCGTTATATGGTTGACTAATCATGCTTCCAAACGCCGCATGTCACGGCATTGTAAACTGATAAAAATAGACTCTATAGCTAGTTATTGGCTGCATGATTAATACTGGTTGCGAATCTACTTGGCCAATTGATCACCTAACGCTGTAACAAATAGCCCGCGGTTTTTTTCATACAGCATTGCTCCAAAATCTTTTAATGTGAGGTGCTCTTTAAGTTTTGTATAGTTAAGGCATTGAAAATAATGAAATTATAGTTTTGATCACTTTCAAGGTTGGTCATTGATTTCATCGAATGTAAACCACTGTCTTTTCATGAATCTTTACCTTACAGCTCATGGGGAAACTGTTACCTCACTTCCGCCTCGTCATTGTGTTTTATCGCTAATTAGATGTAGTGAGAACCAAAATATGAGTACGATCACAAAATATATTAGCTTTTGCGAAACAATAAAAATTCAAGTTTGAACTAGCTCACTTTTTACCCCTAGTTAAAAAAAAATACACGTTTCTATGTCACATAATTACTTGCAACCAATTGTTGCAGAAAAATACAGGGACACAATAAAAGAACAAAGGTTACAGCGATAATTACAAATTGAATCTTTGTAGGAGCGCTTCAAAAAGCGCATTTAACTGGAACGCAAAGAGGCATTAGAAATGAAAAGACGTACATTTCTGCAAGCGACTAGCGCACTAACTGCGGGCGCAGTATTAGTGGGCTGTGGTAGCGATAAGAAGACTCTACCGGTAACATCTCCCGATAAAGGTATTGATTGGACACCGATTGATCCATCAATACCGGTAAAACCTCCCGTAGTTGAAATTCCAAAACCACATGGCTATAGCGCCTGCTTGGTTAACTGTGGTTCTAACTGTCCTGTAAAAATTTTTACCAATGAAGACGGCACTATTCGAAATGTTGAATCTGACCTCAATATTGAAGATAAGGCTGGCGAAATACACCAAGTTCGCGCTTGTGCTCGCGGACGTTCACTTAAACAACGAACCCTTGCTCCTGATCGTATCAAGCGTCCGATGAAGCGTGTTGGTAAACGTGGTTCTGGTGAGTTTGTACCAATTAGTTGGGAGGAAGCTGGCGCAGAGATAGCCAACAAGATTCAGAATATAGCACAACAATATGGTAATGAATCTATTCTCAAGCTTTACGGAACTGGTGCGTATTACTCTGTAAAATCATCTAGCTGGTTCAACCGCATACTTTCTCTTAACGGTGGTTACTTACGTATTCAAGGTAACTATTCATGGCAGCAACTTAATTATGCGTCTAAAGCTACCGGTCATTATGGCACCAGTGGCTCAACGCTCAACGGTATTAAAAACTCAGATCTATTCTTAGGTATTGGCTATAACCCTAGTGAGATGCGCCAATCTGGTTCCGGCGAGGGCCGTGACTTTTTAGAAGCTCTTAAGGCAAACCCTAGCTGTAAAGTTATTATGGTCGACCCTCGTTATACCGACTCATGCTTAGGTAAAGAGGACGAGTGGCACGGGATCAGACCGGGTACAGACTCCGCTTTTGCGGAAGCGTTAATGTATGAAGCGATTTCGCAAGGTCACGTTGACCAAGAATTTATGGATAAGCACGTATCCGGTTTCGACAAAGCATCATTAGAAGCACTTAAAAAACAGCTAGAAGGTGCAGGAGATGAATTAGCGCAGTATGTCGACCCGGAAGAAAACTTCCATGATTACATTATGGGCGTTGGCAAGTTTGCTGCTGATGGCGCTCGCACTCCTGATTGGGCGGCTAAAATCTGTGGGATCTCTGCAGATAAGATTAAGCATATCGCTAGTCAATTGATGGGCGCAGCTAATGCCTTTATCGTTACCGGCGCCGGTGTAAACCGCCACGCCAATGGCGAGCAGGCTATGCGTTCATGCTACATGCTGCCTTGGGTATTTAATCAAGTTGGCCGTCTTGGTACCAGTAATGGCGCTATGCCATCGCAAGGTCGCTCAGGTTTAAGCACTCAAGGTATTAGCGGCTTATCTAACCCAGTGAAAACGACTATCTGTTTCTACAACTGGGAAGAAGCAATCCGTAATCATAAAAATATGACGGGTCGTACACATGATGTTGGCGGCCTTGAAGATCTCGACACGCCGCTTAAGACTGGTGTTAAGTGTATTTTCGCACTTAACTCAAATGCGTTAATCAACCAACACTCAGAAACTAGCCTCACCGCTAAGACGCTAGAAGATGAATCGCTATGTGAATTCATCGTGGTGAGCGACTGTTGGATGACGCCTAGTGCTAAGTTCGCGGACATTCTACTGCCTGACACTTCGTGGTTAGAAACTGACGACTTTGTTTCTGCTTCTTATGCTGCAGGTAACACCGGCTACGTTACAGCTATGAAGGGTGTTGAACCTATGTGGGAGTGTCGTGATTACTTCCAGCAAGGCCTAGTTATCGCAAAGGCTATGGGAATGGAAGCGGAATACACAGAGGGCAAAACTGAAGAAGAATGGATGGAAGCTTGTTACGCTGCTGCAATAGCTAAACCTGCCAACGCGAACTCCATTCCACCTATGCCACCGACGTTCAAAGAAGCACAAGAAATCGGTATTTTCCATTATGCCAACCCTGAACCGGTGATCTCAATGGACTCGTTCATTAGTGGCGGTAATCCACTAAGTACGCCAAGCGGCAAACTGGAGATGTACTCTGTCAATATGGCTAAGTTTGCGGTAGAGCGTACTTTCAATAAGTCAGTTCAAGGGGATTACGTAACCGCTTTACCTAAATATCAACCTACTTGGGGAGGGTATGAAGATAGTTCGAAAGATGTTGATACTGATTATCCTTTGCAGTTAGTTGGCTACCACACCAAAGGTCGTACTCACTCAAGCTACCATAACGTGCCATGGCTACGTGAAGCGGTAGAAGATGCCGTATGGATGAATCCTGTTGACGCTCAAGAGCGTGGTTTAAGCGATGGTGACTTAGTAAGGGTGTCTAGCGCTTATGGCACACTGGAAGTTCCGGTAAAAATTACAATTAGGGTAATGCCTCGAGTCGCGGCACTTGGTCAAGGCGCATGGTACGCACCTAACTTAAACCGGTTAGATGAACAAGGCAGGCCGATTGACGAAGGTGGTTGTTTAAACACTGTGACTCATTACCAACCATCGCCATACGCCAAAGGTAACCCACAACATACCAACCGCGTGCAAGTGCGTAGAGCATAGGAGTTAAGACCATGAGTGAAGAAAAGAAAGTTGTATTAGGCTTCTACTTTGACCAAAGCAAGTGTACTGGTTGTAAAACCTGCCACGTTTCTTGTAAGTCGCGTTCTGATCTTAAGGACGGTTTAATTTGGCGCAGAGTTTATGAAAGTGCTGGTGGTACTTTCCAAGGGAATGCTGACGGCAGTTTTAATAACGACGTTCACGCGTTTTATACTTCTGTAAGTTGCAACCATTGTGGGTTGCCTGCTTGTACTGCAGCTTGCCCGGTAGGAGCAGTCCATAAGGATGAAAAAACAGGACTTGTACTACCAGATGACGAGAAGTGTATTGGTTGTGGCATGTGCGCGAGCGCTTGTCCTTATGACGCACCTCAGATCGATACCGAACGGCGCAAGATGACCAAGTGTGACGGTTGTATTGATCGCTTAGAGATAGGACTTAAGCCTATTTGTGTTGAGTCATGCCCATTGCACGCACTTGATTTTGGCGATATGGAAGAGCTGCGTGCCAAATACGGTGATAGTGATCCGCACTTGGCGCCATTACCAGATCAAAAAGCCACCATGGCATCGCTTATTATTAAGCGTAACAAGCATGGTAGTAAACCAACAAAGGTTATTAACGCTCGAGAAGTGTAAAAACTATGGGCGCTCAACGCTGAGCGCCCAATAAATCATAGGAACAAGCGCCATGAATGATATCGCGAAACAAGCCAAGCCTAGAAAGGCCACTTTTTTTGATGCTGCGGAATCTGCAGGTATCGCTAAAATATTAAGCGTTGCTCTGGTGGATTACCCTGAGAATGACTTTATTGAACTGCTTAAAGATAGTGAGATTACGAAAACATGGCATATGAATGCCGATACTTTGGAATACACCAAAGGTTTACACCATTTATCAATGTATATAGAACAGTACAGTTTTGAGGAACTTACGCGACTCAAGCTCGATTATGGCCAGTTGTATTTCGGAGCCGGTATGCCTAATGCGTTACCTTGGGGTTCATGTTGGTTAAGTGAGGATCAAGCATTAAACGGTGACACGACACATGAGCTGGCAGCATTTTTTAGAGCCAACGAGATTAATGTTACGTTAAAAGAGAACCAACCAATTGATCATATGGGTATTATTTTGGCCGTCATATCCCAACTTTTAGATATTATGGTAACAGGTGGAGAGGATGGCAATAAAGCAAGACTAGTTTTAAGCATCTTACTATCGAAGCATGTTTTAACTTGGTCAGATAGCTTCATTGCTGCAAGTCTAACTCATGCTAATACACACTTTTATATCGGTATGGCTTATTTGCTCAAGGATTTATTAGATGCTATCAGTAGTGAGCTTGGTGTTTTTCCTGCTACACACGTTACAGCGATCAACCAGTGAGTGTTATTGAGGCGACCAGGCAACAATTCCATAAAAGTAACTTTGCTCAGGAGGTCGTTAAACGTCTTGTTGTCTCGCCCCAATATCACGACTTATTTTACTCCTGGAGTACGACGATAGAATCATTTAGCAATGTACTGGCTGCCATTGTTGCAGTGGAAGCACCTGACTTGCTAGACGTAAGACCAGTAACAGAGCATGTGTTACTGAAAGCGCTATTTGCGGCTTATTGCCCGCTATTTATTAAACAGATTCAAGGTAATGAAGAGTTAACTCATAGCCAGCAAATATTAATGTCTATTACTTTACGAGTAGCAAACGATTTAGAGGACAAGGTTAGCGATCCACAAGCGATAAAAGATATTAAGTTAATTAAAAAGTTCGCTGCTCAATCCCAAGCGCTAACTGTGGCTGCGTTAAGAGAAATGCGTTCAATGTCTTAATGCCTAGCAAGCACATTTAAGCGATAAATGAGCCTTATTCGATTTGCTGTATCAAAGCATACGTAGCTTTTACATGGGTTGTGGTTAATCCATTGGCTGTGATATGAGCTTTACCTCAATATAACTAAGAGGGGAAATTTAATCGAGCTAACTTTAGTCGGTGGTGTTGATTAGTTTAGCTATATAGTAAGCGAAATTTATAATGGCTGAAGCATTAATTTACTCACAGTAAGCACGTTATCATCAATGATATTTACCATCTTAACCAATAAAGCTCAGCCTTCGTATAGATGAGCATGAATAACCGTTTTCAGAATTATTATGCGTTTTTTGTTTCCGATCACATTATTGCGCTACCAATGGTTGCAGTATGAGTATTAGAAGTCGTTTCAGGTTTTTATAACATCGTGAGGTAAATAATATGGAAGCTTTAAGCAATGTTCACCACTTTAAGCATCAGACAAGGTTCACGCCTCATGCGTTCCCATTTGACGATACCGTTAGTTCGGCCCGGTTTGCTCAATCTAAAGATTTACGTTACCTCCATGAGCTAATGCCTTTATATCGCAGTCTTAGCTGTGGCAATAACGTATCGGAAGGACAGGTTCGTTTTGAACTCAGTGTTTATTGTAATAAATCTGCATATAGCTTTAGTACTTTAGTCTCGGCGCTTAATCTTTTTGAATGTATAGATGATGAAATAGGCGATAACTTGCTAAATGCCTTAACTGAAGATCACCTATTAACTATTCACAATCGGTTAATTTTTGATTCACTCTTTTTCGCCAAGTTTCACGCGATACTTATGCGTACGCCAGAAAAGACAGGTGTGTACTTCACCGAAATAGCCGCATATGTTTACGACCTCATCAGCGGAGAACAGCAGACAGTAAGAGAGCGTAATGCTCAAACTAAAGAGTTTGCAAAGAGCAATTTAATTAACGCCACTGAAACTCTGAAAGAAAAACAAACCCTTGAGCTTGAAAGGTTACGTGAGAACCATAGCACCACATTGAAATTTTATAAGACGAGTACAGCGCTATTGCTCCTAGCTGTAATGGTAATCGCTATATTCCCATAACGGTTAAAGGCCACAAGGATGCAAACATTGAGAGATAAAAGGTTGCTTGATTGCTAATTTTGACCAGTTTCATTAAACAATATTAGTAATGTTTAATGATCAACGTTTAGAACAAGCTTAGAGTATTTTCGCTATAGCAGCCATGCAAGAGCATGACGAACACGCGCAGCATTGCGCTAAGGTAGTTCCATGAAACTATTAGTACTAACCGTACTGGCTGCTGGTGGGTTAACAGCCTGTTCAGTAACGCCACATCCTTACAAGTATTTTGACGGGAAGATGACTCGGGATGAGCTTATCTACACTGTTAGTCAGCCAGCTGTCAGCAAATTTCTAACCAAGGCAGATCTAGCTTTACGTGCTTCGTTATTAACTCAGCAAGCTATTATGCAAAATGATGACTGCATGGGCCAACAATTAGTCAACTACAACGATATTGAAGTGCTACAGCTATTAAATCTGTATACCCATAAGTTGACTGCTCAGCAGTTGCAGGAAAAATATAGCGTTGCTGATATTAACAAAGCCAAGACACATTTTGGATATTCTATCGACACTTGTCTTAAACAGACACAGCAATTCATTGTTGATAATTACCGTTAATGTGACGTAGGCAACAATTGCAATAGAGAAGCTAGACAATAGCAACCGTCGGTTGCTATATAAATACAATAGGTTAACACCATGTTCACTAACACACATAAGTTAAACACGATACTCAAGCTTCAAGAAAGTCACTTTAACCGGTCGGCATATACGTGCTATCAAGCAGTATTTGTCGTGTTAGTTTGTTTAATTGGGCTGGTAGTCTGGGAAACGATACCGTTGATTACCATCACTCACGGAACTCTTTCATTGCTCATGTTCGTACTGACCATGTTCATCGTTTTGAGTTACTTTCAAGTGGCGATAATGTTTGCTCGTTGGAAAGACTGCAGTAATGAAAGCAACTTTATTTTTTTGTTGCTGATTGTTTGCTCTTCGTTGTGTTTACCACTGGGTATTGCTTTTGGGATCTATCTTCAATTTGCGGGGACTAAAGAACTACAAATATGAAGAGTACTGAGCACAGCTAAAGCACTGCAAGGGGACAAACTTAAGTGATGTAATCAAAGCGAGTGTATTGACCCATATAAGACCTAAGGAGAAGATTAGTTAGTTTTTTAGGAGCAAACAGTGTTAAAGCATCGGTAGGCTAGCACAGTGTTCATTGTGGAACTTTCAGATAGAAAGTTACTGGGAATACAATATAAAAACAATGCCTTACCGTTTACTGCTAATGGCGCAGGGACTACAACGGTGATAACAAAGCTTACAAGGAGTATGATTAATGCCAGATAAAGAAAGCCGAACCAATAGAGAACATGAATCCGATCTGCGCTTTATTGAAGACAGAAAAGAATATGTAGAGTTCGCCAATAACCAAAGTGATAATGCAACCTCTGCGCGTCAGCGCCAAGACCGTCGAAAGCAATCTGGTTGGCGTATTGGTACGATAGACGGCGTATTGTGCTTATTCCCTCATGTAGCCGTAGAACCTATTGTAGCGGCGAATGCTGAGATTGCTGAAAAGTTGCTAAACATAAAGTACGCTGATAAAAAAATGCCAGACTCAGTAAAAGCGGCAATTGAGCACTTAAAAAGCAATATGAAGGAATAGGCCAAACAGCAATAAATAGTAACACTCACTGAGCTGCAAGCCTTGCCAGTTGGGCGAAATTTTATTTTTCCGCCTTGATAATTGATTGCTACATAAATGAACAGTTATTAATGCGAACTCTTACCTTTTCTCATCATGAAGCTATGCGGTGTGCTCTGGAAGCATAATTTTATTCTGTGGTTTAACAATTAATAGCGAATGCATTAAAAGTTTGACTATTTAGCGTTTTGCCAATTTTTACCTCAGCCGCACTACGTGAGCTCCTCAGTCTTTCCACTTCTGCTTTGCATTGGCTTAAAAGGGAATAACCATTTCTTTACCAATGCGCTTTGAATTGAAAAGACAGAGGGGC
>NZ_JBFRMK010000171.1:0-10379 GCF_041470405.1 Shewanella sp. 10N.286.45.A1 | reverse complement strand
ATTGCCTTACCTCAAAGCCACTAAATTCTCGCTAAGCGATCAAATCTTTATATTGATTGGTACTATTTTTACAAACGGAATAGCGCCCTCGTTGTATCGTGCTCTTTATGACTCGCGTGCTTGAGCGATACATAGGGCTCTGATGTTTTTTATATTTATCAAAAGCTATATCAGCGATTGAGATCGTAAAATTACAGATAAATGTGATCTATAGCCTGTAAAAAGTTATAAAAAGTTCTAAAAGAACCTATTTTGTAGAAGGTACTTGGCATTTTCAGGGTGAATTCGTTCGTTTAAATAGAAGATTGATGCGAGAGATTACCATTGCTCAGTTATTGAACTTGCTGCAATAGCTTGCTAGGAGAGCCGCTGACTTATCGAGATTAGAGCCATTTAGTTGATAAGGAGGTGATTATTGGGTGGAGTTTTAATCGCGGCTATGTGAAGGTTAGCTTCAATTGAGGTGATGTATTTAAGGCCTAGTCGATGTTTGAACTGATTTTTATCTCAAAAATTGTAGTCTCTATTTTTGCAGTGCTCGGCCTCTCTTTCATCGCTGAACATGTCAGTCCCAAGGTTGCAGGGATCTTATCGGGGTACCCATTAGGAACGGCTATTGCCCTTTTCTATATTGGGCTAGAGAATGGTGAGCAATTTGCGGCTAACAGCGCCGTGTTTACCCTATCAGGCTTTAGCGCTTCGCTTGTTTTAGTTTATGTTTACTATCAAGTCTCTTTGGCATTGGATAATAGTGTTAAACAGATATCAGTGCCGATGAACGCCAGCATTTCGTCGTTGTGCAGCATTATTGCTTTTCTCTTTGTTGGGCTTTTATTGACTCGGTTTGAACTGGCGATAATTCCGAGCGTGTTATTATCAATAAGTGCTATTTTTGTGTTTGGTTACTTGCTCAGGAAAATTCAAGATACAAGAGTAGTGGCAACAACATCGTTAAAAGGGCGGGGGTTATTGCTCCGTGCAATCGCAGCAGCGGCAATTGTTATTGCTATTACTGGCGTGGCAAAACTAATTGGTCCGAACTGGTCTGGGTTGCTATCAGCCTTTCCTATCACTCTTTTCCCATTTTTAATCATTATTCACCTTACATACGGTAGTAGGCAGGTGCACACCATTATCAAGCACTATCCATTTGGCTTGGGCAGTTTGTTAATTTATGCCGTGTGTGTTGCTCATTTATATTCAACGCTAGGCTTGGGGTTGGGGACTGTGTTGGCATTTGTTGCCGCAACGATATACTTGTTACTCTTGGCCTTACTTCAAAAACGATTATCGCGATAATCGCAATCTAAGCTGAGCGTTGTCGTTTACACTTGTCCTGAACGGATCTCTTTTTGAAGCATCGCCCAGTTAATCACACCAACGATATTTTCTTGGTGTTCTTGGTAGATGTAAACTTCACCACGGCGCTCTTTAGATAAAGTGAGGTAAACTTCATTTAGGGTGGCGGTGTCTGGTATACCTTGGATCGGATGTCTTGTTAAGGTGGTGGCGGTATCACTGGCTTGCAATTCAAGTTGGATCATCTCGACAGCGTCATTGGTATTACGCGCTAATACTGAACGACCTTCAGCGCGTTTTAGCACCTCTAATAGCAACTCATCATCGTCGCGAACAATCACAAACCGCTTATCCATAAGATGGCGCACGCCAACTTTTTGTAGACCTAGGTTCACTGGAGCAACCTTATAACCAAGCCCCATTATTTCAAGCTGTTTGAAGAATATCGATTTAGTTTTAAACCCTTGGTGTGAAATTAAGAACGCAGGAATAATGACGAACATTGACGGCAAAATGATTGAAGCGTTATCCGTTAATTCTATCAGGGCGACTAGAGCGGCTAGCGGAGCACTTAAACAAACCCCCATCATGCCGGTCATACCGATAATGGTGTAAAGGCCAATATAAGGTGCAATCGATGGGAACCACATAGCACAAATTAAGCCGAGTATTGTACCTAGCAGGGCACCTATCCCATATAAAGGACCGATTAATCCGCCGGGGATCCCAAGTCCAATAGCCGCAATAGTGGCTATCATTTTACCTATCAAAATTGCACTTAAAAACAAAATGCTTGGGTGTTCACTAATGGTTTCGGCGATGGCGAGTTCGCCACTGCCAATTGCTTGCGGTAAAGCCAGACCAACGAGTGTTGTGATAGCACCAGCCAGTAGGAGCCGCTGCATCAGTGGCCATTTTTGCCCTATTGCAGTAATGCTTAGCAAAGAGCGATTAAAAAAGGCCGCAATACAGCCCAGTACTATGCCAAACAGAGCCAGCAATGGATATTGACTAAGTGGGATCACAGCGACGCCGATTTGCTCGAACTCATGCACATTACCAAAAACAATCTGGCTAGTTAATGCGCCGCAAATTGCTGAGATCATTACTGGGAAAAAGTAGTGAATTTTGTATTCGCGTAACACCACCTCAAATACAAAAATAACCGCTGCTAGCGGCGCATTGAAAATGGCAGCGATACCCGCAGCGATACCGCTGGCACACATAATACGGACACTGTTATCGGGCAGTTTGAATTTTTCAGCTAATACACTGGCGCTAACGGCACCAAGATGAATTGCTGGGCCTTCACGACCAACAGAGAAGTTAGTGGCTAAGGCGAACAAAGCCTGAAAGAACTGACCGGGGGCTGATTGCAACGGGATTTTGCCATAATGCAATTTAACGCGGTGAATTACATAGGCAATTCCCATGCGTTTATATCGTTTAGATCCCATTTTTGCTACGCCCCAGATCAAAAAAGATCCGAAAAGCGGCAATAACACTCGCCAGTCATCGATGATATCCGTAAAATTCAGAGCTTGAGTCTGGGTATAGGTGTCAAACCAAACTAAGAGCAATCGAAAAAGCAGGATGACACCTGATGCAAACAAGGCAAAAAGCAATGCAAGTAGACACAGCTGAACACTGACTTTCGCTTGAGAAAGCGTGTCTTTAAGTTCAGTTCTTAGGTACTTTTTAGCTTGCTGCTGCATTTTTACGATTGTTTGATACACAGACATTTCCAAAATTTTTGATTGTCACATTTGCTTTCAAGTGTGATTCTTTTATTAAGGGGCTGTTACTTAATGGCAAATTATCATCGTTGGCTCGATCGCTTGCAAGTGATAGAGCGACAATTTCGAACTTCTGGTACATATTTATTCTTATTAGTGCTGACAGCCTTTGTTTTAGGGGCTTTGTGTTTTGATGTTGGTACACGTTACTTTCCTGCTGAAGTCGAACAACAGGCTGATAGAACCTCTGAGTTTACCGCACAGTTAAAAGAGCAAGCAGACCTATTAGCCGCGCGAAATATTGAACTGGCTTTGGAAAAGGCAGCAAACTCCAACATGCAAGCCATGTTTGTTGAGCAAGAGGGCAAGCAGAAGGAGCTTTCCCGTGAGCTGGCATTTTACCGTAGCGTGATGGCGCCAGAAAATAGTGCAGAAGGCATAGCGATTAATGGTTTAGAGTTAACGCCAGAGCTGTTACCACGTCAGTACCGGCTTAAATTGGTGCTAACTCAACTTGAAAAACGCCGTCGTTCAGTGTCTGGGCGCAGTGAAGTGAGCTTTATTGGCCTGCAAGATGGTAAAGCTAAGACCATTCAGTTATCTGAATTGAGTGAAGCAGCATTTAAATTTAAGTTTACCTATTTTCAGGTGCTAGAAACAGAATTCACTTTACCTGAAGGCTTCATCTTGTCTAGAGTGAAGGCTAAAGTCGTTGTACCAGCAAGTCGCTGGACTAAAGGGTCACAGACTGAACAGGAATATAGTTCACAAGAATTACTTGTGAATGAAAATGAGCAGAGCATATTACTTGAACAAAACGGTCAGGTATTAGATAATTCTGCACAGCAAATAGATGTAAGAGGTAGTAATGACTGAACAAGCTGAAGATGCTTTGCCAATTAGCTTTACTGATGCGGCTGCATTAAAAGTAAAAACCTTGCTTGATGAAGAAGAAAACGATGCCCTTAAATTACGTGTATACGTAACTGGTGGTGGTTGCTCAGGTTTCCAATATGGCTTTACTTTCGATGAGAAAGTAAACGAAGGTGACTTTACTGTAGAGAAGCAGGGTGTTCAGTTAGTTGTTGACCCTATGAGCCTGCAATACCTTGTTGGTGGTGAAGTGGATTACACTTCAGGCCTTGAGGGATCACGCTTTTTCGTGAAGAATCCAAACGCGACAACGACTTGTGGTTGTGGTGCAAGCTTCTCAGTATAAGCAAATAGCTTACTGATAACTGGCGGATTGAGTTCCGCCCATTAAAAAAGCCGTCATATAGACGGCTTTTTTGTGTCTGCTAGGAGCTGTAGAGCTGTCAGTTAGCTAGCTAAGCATCATCGTTTAAGCCTTGAAAGTTACTGAGCTCGAATAACAACTAAGCTCGAAAGAGCTACGGCCTCCTATTTAGCGCATAATATTGAGATTAACTTCACGATTAAAGTACAGGCTAACCTTACGATTGAAGGCTATCCACACTTGTACAATCGCTAACACAATCAATATGCTAAATATTATCCAGTCTGGCACTTGAGCTTTAAAGCTACCGATAGCAAAACTTGAAGGACCCGAAGCCGCAAGGTTCTCTGGATCGTACAATACGACAGGCAATATGCTAACAATAGCGAGTTGCAGTGAGGTGTATACCCGCAACATGATTAATGCCGCTTTTTGTCTGCCGATAATTGCCAGCACCATGAATAGGGTTAATATACAAAACAATACCCCTTGTTTGGCAAGCAAACCACTGACTGAAATTATCACTAAAAAAGCAAGTAGAGCGATAAGCCGTTTCGGCATGCTCACTTTGGTCGGTGCGGCAGTATTGTTAGCGGTATTATTGGTTTCCACTTTTTAATCTCTTTTGCAGGCGATAGGGATAAAGGCTAGCTAAATCGCTAGCCGTAAAGCGATAGTAATTAGTGACGCTTTTTAGGGGCTAAACGCTCTTCAAGCTCGTAAGGTGGGATCACTACACCTAAATCATCTTGTACAGGGAATACCGCTACAAACAAGTCGTCATCTTGCATACCCGGAACCCAACGCTCTAACCACTCATCAACTGGAATTGCGAGTGTTTGGCAATCTTTCCAGTCATCAACAGCCCAAAGTGCAGCAGCTTCTTCTGTTGGCCACATCGGGATGCAGTCTTCATCATCGGTGGTAAGCATTACGCAACCGTCTAGATCTTGTAATGACCATAACGTTTTGTGCTCTTTAACTTGCTCAACAAGGTAGTCGTAACGAGATTCTGGCGTCATTTCAGTAATTTGCTTTAAGCTTTTGCTTTTGTTGCTCATGGTGTACGTCTCTTCATTTTAAAGGGGGCGAGCGTAAGCTATGCACGCAATGCGCCGAATTGCTGTGGATAGTAACATTTCATGCCGGAATGAAAAAGAAAACAGAGCCGAATCGGCTCTGTTTTGGGGAATGCTATGTTTTTGGGTTAAAGAACTTATAGATAACGCCTGCGAGTATGGCGCCAATAATCGGCGCTACCCAAAATAGCCAAAGCTGAGACAGTGCCCAATCACCAACAAACAGCGCAGGTCCAGTGCTTCGAGCCGGGTTCACTGAAGTATTGGTTACCGGAATACTAATCAGGTGGATCAACGTAAGGCCAAGACCAATCGCTATAGGTGCAAAGCCTTTGGGGGCGCGCTCATCGGTTGCGCCCAAAATGATGATAAGGAAAAAGAGTGTCATTACTACTTCACACACCAGCGCCGCGGTTAAGCTGTATCCACCCGGTGAATGTTCACCAAAGCCATTAGAAGCAAAGCCGCCAGCTAGGCTAAAGCCATCTTGACCAGATGCTATCAGATATAAAATACCTGCACCTGCGATACCACCCAATACTTGGGCGATAATATAGGGCGCAAGCTCTGATGCTGGGAAACGGCCTCCGGCCCATAAGCCAACGGATACCGCTGGATTTAGGTGGCAGCCTGACACGTGGCCAATGGCGTAGGCCATGGTCAATACAGTCAGACCAAATGCAAAAGCTACACCCAGTAAACCAATGCCAACCTCCGGAAAAGCCGCGGCTAACACTGCACTACCACAGCCACCTAACACTAACCATAAGGTGCCGATAAACTCAGCCGCCATTTTTTGAGATATATTCATAAGTCTTAATCCTTGTTGATTTGACCGACATACCTCAATGAATTAACAGCGTAAATCCATTATGTGGGTTGATATATAAATTGCGCATTCGCTATTGAATATAAAGCATAAATTCAATAAATGTTAATTTGATGAACGAAATGACGCTTGCTCGCTTAGTGAGCAAGCGTGATGGGGGATTCGTTGAGCAGGTGTAATATAGTCTATTATACACTAAAGCGCGCTGAACTTGCCGCCTAGCAATGCTGCACGACTCGCACCAGTCACAGCCGGTAAATTACCTGGTAATCCTAGATGGAAGCGCATCGCTAGCCAAGCAAAGGCAATACCTTCAACCCATTGTGGATTAATGCCCAGTTCTGCGGTGGTTGTAATTTTATAGTGAGGTAAAAGCTGTTTTAGACGACACATGAGCTCGGTATTATAAGCCCCACCGCCACAGACATACATCTCGCCTGCTGTTGATAATGCTAATGTGTCATTGGCAATGCTAAAGCAAGTTAAATCAAGCAGCGTTGATTGAATATCGGCGTCACTAAGGTAGCTAAACTCGGCGAGTTGTTGCTCTAACCATGCTTGATTGAACAACTCTCTTCCGGTGCTTTTAGGTGCCGCTAAGGCAAAGTAAGGATGAGATAACAAATGCTGTAGCATTTTGTCATCGGTCGTTCCCGTTTTGGCCCAAGCACCCTCTTTGTCATAAGGTAAGTCTTGGTGATATTGGGTCCAGGCATCCATTAAGGTATTGCCTGGTCCGGTATCAAATCCCGTGACGGCATCTGTGTTGCCGGGCAAATAGGTAATGTTGGCGATACCACCAATATTCAAAATAATACGTTTATGTTTCGGCGTGGCAAATACCTGTTGATGAAACGCTGGCACTAGCGGCGCGCCTTGACCACCAAGGGCAATATCTTTACGCCTGAAATCTGCGATTACATCAATACCAGTTTCAGCAGCAATAGTATTTGGGTCACCTATTTGCAGGGTAAAGCCCATCTCAAGATTGGGCATGTGGCGAACCGTTTGCCCGTGGCTGCCAATAGCAATAACAGCAAGCTTATCAATACCAGCTTTATCAAGCAGAACGTTGACCGCTTTTGCAAACAGCTTGCCTACCGCTCGGTCGAGATGACCTAAACGGTTAATCTCATCATTGCCAGGTAAACAAAGCTTTTGTAAGTTTGTTAGCAGCGCCGTGGGGATCGTTTCTGAGTGATGCTCTATCAAAGATGGCGTATCACCACTGAATTTAACCAGTACCGCGTCAACACCGTCCATACTGGTGCCTGACATTAGACCAATATAATAGCTTTTATTCATAGTATTGATCTCTTCTGTTAGCCTTGATTGAGCAAACACTAATGTGATGCTAACTGTACTTGTTTATTGTGTTCAAGCTCACCCATTAGCTTTTTACTGACAATAGCAAACTGGGCTTGCTCTTTTTTAGCAATCGCTTGTGACTTTGGCAGCTTAACGGTGCGAGGGTTACGATGCACCCCGTTGACTATAAACTCATAATGTAGGTGAGCACCGGTGACTCGGCCAGTAGAGCCTAAAGTACCAATAATTTGTCCCTGCTTAACAGAGGCGCCTGTTTTCACTTTACGCTTTTTAAGGTGCAGGTACTTGGTGGTATAGGTGTCATTGTGCTTGATAAAAACGTAATTGCCGTTGTACTGATTATAGGCTGATTTTATTACGCGGCCTTTACCCGCTGCTTTAATTGGCGTGCCAACCGCGGCAACGTAATCGACCCCTCTATGAGCTCGCACTTGGCCTGTAACCGGATGCAAGCGGCGCGGATTAAAGCTTGAGCTTACATACTTAAAGTCGACCGGTGAGCGCAAAAACGCCTTGCGCATACTGCGACCTTCAGCAGAGTAATAGTTACCGTCTTTATAACGCACCGCAGTGTACAGATCACCTTGGTTAGTAAACTCTGCAGCTAGAATATTACCGTTACGCAAAAACTCACCGTCGGCATATTCCTCTTCAAACAAAATGGCAAAGCTGTCGTCTTTCCTAAGATCGAGCGCGAAATCAATGTCCCAACCAAATATGGTCGCCAGTTGCATGATTTGATTGGGGGTTAACCCAGCAGCAACACCGGCATTCCAAAAGTTATTTTCAATGGTTGCGTTGGCAAACTTGCTGCGAATTTCAACTTGCTTAGTGCTGATGCTCTCTTGATATTTATCATCAACTCGGTTGACGACTAAGGTTGAGATCTTGTCTAAATGGTAGCGAAGCTGCACCAGTTGACCATCATCGTTTTTCGCAATCACTAACTCATCGCCAGGCATGATTTTAAGCAGGTTCTTTTTGGACTTAGGCAATTGAGTGACATCGTAGACATCTTTTGCGGTTAAACCTGCACGGCTAAAGAGTGCTGCAAGGGTGTCACCACTCTTAACTTGAAAATGTTTTTCGTTTAATACTGGTTCAACATCTACTGTTGTTTGTTCTGTTTGCGCTTGATGACGGGAAGAGGCTTGCGCCAAAGGCTGTTTTCGAGCCTCTGCATTTTGCTGATTGATTGAATCAGAACCGGTTGGAGGAGTCGGTGTGCGAAATGCTAAAGGCACATCATAACGTGTATTTAAGCCATACTCACCGTTAGATGACACCGTTTGTTTCGATGCTTGAACATCATCTGACGGTATTAACACAATAATTAGGGTGACAAAAACTAAGATACAAAGGAGTATTTGATGTAATTTTGGCAGTAATTTAAATAAAGTTATAACCTTTCCCATTGACCTTGGTACCAAATTCGCTCTTTCTTAGTGATCCCCTTAGTGTACACACTTTCATTTGTGCTGGCTAACAAGTAACATTAGTCCCCAGATTTTATGATTAGGCTCCCAGGAGTAACCGCCGACATGGCTGATTTAGAGCAAGCATTAGCAGAAATTAAACGTGGTACTGACGAAATTTTACTTGAAGCGGATCTGCTGGAGAAGCTAAAAGAGGGTCGTCCACTAAAGATCAAACTTGGCGCCGATCCAACCGCGCCAGATATTCATTTGGGCCACACCGTTATTTTGAACAAAATGCGTACCTTTCAAGAGCTAGGTCATGAAGTGATCTTCTTGATTGGTGACTTCACTGGTATGGTCGGCGATCCTAGTGGTAAGAACAGTACTCGTCCGCCACTGACGCGTGAGCAAGTACTTGCTAATGCCGAGACTTATAAAGAGCAAGTGTTTAAGATTTTAGACCCTGCTAAAACCCGTATTGAATTTAACTCTAGCTGGTTAGAGCCACTTGGTGCAGCGGGTATGATCCGTTTAGCATCGCAGCAGACTGTTGCGCGTATGATGGAACGTGATGACTTTAAGAAGCGTTATGGTTCTGGTCAAGCGATTGCGATTCATGAGTTCATGTACCCGCTACTGCAAGGTTACGATTCAGTAGCACTTGAGTCAGATGTCGAATTGGGTGGTACCGATCAGAAGTTTAACTTGCTGATGGGACGTGAGCTACAAAAGTCATCGGGTCAAAAACCACAGACAGTGATCATGATGCCGCTGCTAGAAGGTCTTGATGGCGTTAAGAAGATGTCTAAGTCTGCCCACAACTACATTGGTGTGAGTGAGCCTGCCGGAGAGATGTTCGGTAAGATCATGTCGATCTCTGATGAGCTGATGTGGCGTTACTTTGAATTGCTATCATTCCGTCCATTGGCTGAGATTGAACAGTTTAAAGCGGATATCGAAGCTGGTGCTAATCCGCGCGATGTCAAGATTGCATTAGCTAAAGAGATCATTGCTCGTTTCCATGATGAAGCTGCAGCAGACGCTGCCCATCAAGAGTTTATCAACCGTTTCCAAAAAGGTGCACTTCCTAGCGATATTCAAGAGTTAGAAATTGCAGCAGGTGAAGGAATAGCGATTGCTAACTTACTAAAAGAAGCGGGTCTGGTTAGCTCTACATCTGATGCAATGCGCATGATCAAGCAAGGCGCAGCGAAGATAGACGGTGACAAGATTGAAGATACACGTATGCAGCTAACGGCTGGCACAACGGGTGTTTTCCAAGTGGGTAAGCGCAAGTTCGCTAAAATCACTTTGGTATAATACCAATCAGTATAAGAAGTTGATCTACTCAGAGCGTTTTTGGCAAGCTAATTCAAGGCAGGCTAATTCAAAGTGAGTAATGACATAATGGTTATTCCCTTATGAGTTTATTCAACGTAGAAGTAGCAAGCC
>NZ_JBFRMK010000170.1:0-2206 GCF_041470405.1 Shewanella sp. 10N.286.45.A1 | reverse complement strand
TTTCACAATATGGCTGAAAGCTTAATTTTAGAGGGGCGCAGAGAAAGAACTTTCCCCAGAACAGTAAAACCTAGGCCTCAAAGGTATGCCAAAAATAAAAATGCCGTTCACCTTAAGTGAACGGCATTACAGCCTAATGCTGCCTTGAAATTATCGAGTGTGGCTTACACTTTTTTCTCATTTTGAGATTTTTTTAGCTGCTCTTTCTTAGCTCGGCGAGATTCGATCACTGCGCCCACATCGCTACCTATGTGCGCTTCACCACGCTGTTTTGACAGCTGCACCTGACGCTCACGCTCTAAGAATCGCTCACGCTGTTTGTCGGTGACTTTGTCGATACAATGAGGACAACTAACACCTTGCTCAAACTGTGGCGATGCTTTCTCTTCTGCAGTAATAGGCATACGACATGCATTACACTGATCGTACTGACCTTTTTCCAGATCATGATTAACCGCCACCCGGTTATCAAATACAAAGCATTCGCCTTGCCACATGCTCTCTTCCTGCTTGACCTCTTCAAGGTATTTTAAAATACCGCCCTCTAGGTGATAAACATCATCAAAGCCCTGCTCTTTCAAGTAAGCCGTTGACTTTTCGCAGCGAATACCTCCGGTGCAAAACATAGCGACTTTCTTATGCTTTGCAGGATCTAGGTTCTGTTTAACGTATTCAGGGAACTCTCTAAAGGTGGTTGTTTTTGGATCAAGTGCATTCTCAAATGTACCTATCTGCACTTCGTAGTCGTTACGGGTATCCACTAAAAGCACCTCGGGATCGGAGATCAATGCATTCCAATCCTTAGGCTTAACGTAAGTGCCTACCACTTTATTAGGGTCAATCCCTTCTACGCCCATAGTCACAATCTCTTTCTTGAGTTTGACCTTAGTGCGATAAAATGGCATTTCCTCATCAAAAGACAGTTTGTGGACAATATTATCAAGCCCTGGCTGGGCAGCTAGCCATGTCAGTAATCCATCAATAGCGGCTTGAGAACCTGCTACTGTGCCATTAATACCTTCTGCAGCCAGCAGCAACGTACCTTTAATCGCGGATTCTTCCATCACTGCGAGTAATGGCTTCTGGATATTTTCAAACTCAGGAAGAGCAACAAACTTATACATGGCACAAACAACAACTTTTGACATTGAGACCTCTTATACTGCTGGCTGAAGCTTAATCTTCAGTGCATTTACTACGTCAACGGCAAAACGTGAGCCGCTGCACAAAATTAATCGCGAAGTCTACCTGAATCACATCGCAACAAACAGGTACAAAAAGTAAGGCCTTTATAAGTCACTGACTCCATCCCCTTACCATTTAGATTTTAATCAGTAAATTAAATGACGATAGCTAAACGGTAATTGCTTGAGCATTTTCTAATTCAGTCAATATTGATTGTTATTTCATTGCAAGCAGTTAAAAATAGCGGCATCGTTTAATACACCATAGTTTATCTAAAATAAATAATATGACCTTACCGACATTGTACTCATTTAGACGCTGCCCATACGCTATGCGGGCTAGACTGGGAATTTACCTTGCCCACAAGCCAGTCAGTTTGCGTGAAATTGTACTCAGGCATAAACCAGAAGCAATGCTTGCCCAGTCGCCAAAGGGCACTGTGCCAGTATTGATATTAGAAAATGGTACTGTCATTGAGGAGAGTTTTGAGATCATGTGTTGGGCACTTTCACAAAATGACCCGAACGATCTATTACTGGCTAATAGCAGTAAGAAACAAGAAGCAGCAAAAGCGTTAATTGAATATAACGATCAAGTCTTTAAATCTTGGTTAGACAAATACAAATATGCTGACCGCTTTCCTGAATTCAGCCAACAGCACTACCGTCAACAAGGTGAGCTATTTATACAGCAATTAGAAACCTTACTTGATAAGCACTCACAGCTCCTTGGTCAAGTGCCCTGCATTGCCGATTATGCCATCTATCCGTTCATTAGGCAGTTTGCCCATGTAGATAAAGCTTGGTTCGAGCAATCTGACTATAAAAACGTCCAGTTGTGGCTAGCAAATCATTTACAAAGCGAAGTGTTTACCACAATTATGCAAAAATTTCCCACTTGGCTTGAAAGCCAACAAGAGTTCGTATTTGGTGGCGAAAAGTAAATCGATTAAACACAAAAGGAGCATCAGCTCCTTTTTGTAGTCTATATACCAACATGATTATACCAATAGCATTAAGTA
>NZ_JBFRMK010000169.1:0-19022 GCF_041470405.1 Shewanella sp. 10N.286.45.A1 | reverse complement strand
CTCAACAGGTAGTGCAGAGCAAAAATAGCTAGCATTTTTGGGTTGAGTGCCCTGCCAGTCTTCCATCTTAATCAAATGCGTTAACGACGCCCAAGTATCAAACGGTTCAGTAAACCCAGACAGTACAGGCTCTTCGCCATTATCAGGCCTTAAAGGCCAGCCCATGCCCGCTAAATCTTGATCCAGCCACAGTTGATAAGCCTGCGTGGCAACCGTTTTTACTTTCTCAACACTTTTGCTTAAGGCTTCACTTTGCTCCATGACCTCTTTAGCTACATGAGGCACAGAGCCAATAGACAAACCAAATATCACCTTGTCAAAATCTTTACCCTTTACTAGCCGCTTTTTAGGCAATGGCTGTCCATAATGGGCCTGATAAACCTCCTGCCAATTACTCCAGAAATGCTCCAAATTAACATCATGTTGCTTAATCAATTGAGCTTGCGTTTCATCGAGTTCTTCGAGTTTAGGTTGGCTTGGCCAACAATCAAGCCCCTTAACATCAACAAGTGGCGAGTACGATTCAACGCCCTGCTTTAGTGCCACTTGCTCTGTGATCTCTATCGCCTGAATACTGTGGTTCACACACTCTAAATTATCGACTTGATTAAAGAAGTGAAAATTAACTCCACGACGTTTAAGCACTTCATAGTAAGGCGTAAAGACGGTATCGCCCATACCAGCCTGCATCTCCCACATCACCCCGCCTTGGTAGCACAGCGCAATCCGCATCATTGAACGGATAATGGTGCCGGCTTCCAAGTTAGGATTATCAAAATTGCCTTTTTCATAGGCAAACACCAGATCGTAAAAACCACGCACTGGCGCAGAATCGACAGTAAAGGTTTGATTCGCACCGTGCTTAGTTAACCACTCACGGTAGTCATAATCGTTAATAACATCAAAGCCATGCTTAAATACATCATCAACGAACATGCCTTTTAAGATGGTTAAACCCAGATCAGCTGCAATATATAATCTACGCAGTTCATCATTAGTCTCTAACTTATCAACAAAACGCTCTTCTAAGCGCGACCTAAATGCATCCACCGCAGATTCAACAAAACCGCCCTCATCTTCAGTATCATGATGGTGCGCTTCACAATCTCGGCCAATCATTTGATTAAAGTGACATTCAAGCTTATCGGCCAGTGACGACAAGCTCTCTTTAGCGTCATCTATCGAGTCTTCTATTTTGTCATTTAGTTCTTCAAACCATTCGCGGCTAAACCAGTGAACCGGTCTGGCTAACTCTTTCGTCTTAGCGGTATCTTCATCTTCCAGGGAATCAAGCAAGTCATCCATCTCAGTTAGCCAATGACGGATCCAGCTAAAGGCTGCCTTGACGACTTTCCAAAGCGTTAATACTTCAGTGCTATCTCCTGGGATCCCACTGCGCTCTGGAAACTGAATGGGCCAACTGTCTGAATCACCACCAACATCCTCTTGCAACACAATAAAATTATGTGGTTTAAAGGCATCTAAGAAAGTGGCTAGCGGCGTACCAGCGGGCCTATCGAGTTCTTCATAAGCCTTACGCATCAAATTGAAGGCATTTTGATAAAAACCAAACCAGATATGCAGTCCATGCTCTTCGATACGTTGACCTTTTTCAGCATTACGTCCACTAGCGCCTTTCCCGCCAATACGCCAGCCCATCTGATAAACATCAATTTCATAGCGATTCTGCCAACCAGGCTGTTCGGTCAAGCATGCGGCCGCAGTCATTGCCGCCACACCACCACCTAAAATAGCGATTTTTTCTTTTTTTATGCTTGAGTTATCAACTAATACTTCACCTTGAGGGACTTCAAAATCGAAGTTAACATGGTAAGGCAGCAATACATTTTGTTCTCCTAGTTCAACGCCTAACGACTCTTTAAATGAAAAAGAGGCATTATCAAACACAGTCGCTAGCAAATCATTTTCTAGTAACGAAATAGAGTGCACTTTATTGACTTTAGCCGGCGCTGCTGTAATCGCTTGATAAACGGCTTTATCGCCAGCATTGTCAGGTAGTTGCTTTAGAAACACTTGGTCTATGGCAGGTTTAAATAACAAACTAAATAACTGCTTCACACCCAATTTATCGAGTTCAGGGATAAAGTCGGTCTGCGCTTTAAATAGATCCCAAGTCTGTCCTATTGCCTCTAAAGCTGATAAATGATGTTCTTCAGCGGCTTCGCAGTCAACACTTAATAACGGATGCATTGCCAATTCGCTATCTTGTGAGAAATGCTTAAAACTTTTAGCAGAAAGGCTGAGCTTAGTTAGCGGTTCTCCAACTTCAGGCATCTCGTATTCACACATGTACTTAGGGTAACCGAATAACTCACGTCCATTAATGAGTGCCATCGCGTCATTAACGAATATGTGCAGCGGATGAAAATAGACATGGCTGATATCATCACTGTCACTGCTATTTTGGCGGCCCACCATGACCCAAGTAACAATGTCTGTTTCTTGGATCCAGCCCTTGTCTCTATCTTCTGGGTATTCAGAGTAGGCTTTATCAACCCGAGTAAAACTGGTTAACACATATGGCGAAAGTACTTTAAAGTACATCGTACTGCCTGCCACTTGATTAAGGCACTTATCAATCGAGCACTGTAGGTTGGCCATTTTTCCTTTCATAAAAAAGCCGTACATATCTGCTTTACTTAAAATCAGTGGCGAGTGCATTAACATTGAGCCGGGGGGATAGATGAAGTTGGGGCGTTGAGCGTCCATTGCCTAGATCCTTGCTGGTAAAGAGTAGTGATTTCGCCCGTACTTTGCTGCTCGGGCTTTTTAGAAAACAAACTTCCCAGTAAGCTAATTTATTTAGCGTTAAATAACAATAATGATTGGCTAATAATCCACCTTAAGATATTGAACTTCATTCATAAAAAGATTAATACTATGAAAATTGAATTCAAAATAAAGACAAGCCTTCCTTGGCAGGCAGAAGCTGAAGATATAGCTTACAACACTCGAGCATAGGCAATAGCGAACATCTTCAATCACTGACTTGTCATATGCGACTTACGAGCCTCAAGGCTAAGTATCGAGCGCCCCCCCAGTAGATATACGTTAATCGAATACAAACTAGGATGAAAAACTAGTGATACATAGACTTATCTTCAGCTTGTTTAATCGCTGAAAATGCCTCTTGCTCCAGCTGACGGATCCGTTCAGCAGACACATCATAAGTTAGCAATAATTCTGTTAAGGTAGTTTTCTTATTGGATAACCAGCGAGAGTGAATAATATTTCGACTTCTGTCATTCAGTGTTTTGAGCGTACCCATAAGCTTAGATTTATTATGCTGCTGCCACTGTTCCTCTTCAATATTCTCAGCAAGGTTTGAGGATGCATCGATAACATACGCTTTTTGAGCGCCCTCTTCACCATCCTCATTCAGTGTTGAATCAAAGTTATCATCACGTGCAGCCATTCTCGCCTCCATCTCTTCAACGGTGTCGACTGGTATATCTAGCTTTTCAGCAAGTGCGATTGCCTCTTGCTTACTAAACCAACCCTGATGGGTTTTGTGACTTCGAAGATTAAAAAATAGCTTGCGCTGATCTTTAGTAGTCGCAACTTTGACTAGTCGCCAATTCTTCAATACATACTCACAGATCTCGGCTTTTATCCAATGTACAGAAAACGTCGATAAACGGACTCCTGCGCGGTAGTCGAATTTCTTTACCGCTTTTAGTAACCCTATATTTCCCTCTTGGATCAGATCTTCAAAAGGTAAACCGTAGCCTTTAAATCCTTTTGCTATATGAAGCACAAAACCGAGCAGTGAAGTACTCAACTTATCCAAGTAATACTTGCCTCCAGTTTCACTATAGCGTTTTGCGAGTTCACGCTCTGCTTCAGCGTCTAAACGCGGAATACTTCGAGCAAATTGAATGTAACTATCTACGCTTGATGAATTAGACGATGACATATTAAAACCTTCCATATTTAAATTTGTAGCCGTATCACGCTCTCTTCAGCACATATGGCAGATACAAGGAACATGAATAGAGAGCAAAAGTAATGAGCAAGCCAATGATGATTTAGCACTGCCCCGTTGAATATGGTTGAGAAGTTTAAACAGCTTACGAATCAATAAATAAATGAAACATAATCAATAGCTAAAACAGTAACAACAATAAATCAAGTTATTGATATTTAATAATTTAAATTCACCAGGAACAAAACCAAGAATAAGCGATACTTTTTAGAAAGGAGGATAAAAGTGAAACTAAACAGATGTGATAGAAGGGTGCTACCAGTTATTTATATCGACATCACGATAAAGAAAAATGCACTTATCGATCAGTGTGTCCTTAGTTAAACTCTAAAGCACACCGTTTACAGTTTGAATTCGTTAAACCTGTAGCGGTAGCACAATTTAAGTACATAGACTAAACGAAAGTTCTAGATAAAAAAACGCAGCTAACATAGCTGCGTTTTCTTATTTAAACGATTGAGCTTCTCTTAATCACCGAAATCATCAAGTAGAATGTTTTCAGGCTCAACACCTAAACTTTCTAGCAAGTTAATCACTGACGAGTTCATGATAGGAGGGCCACACATATAGAACTCACAATCTTCCGGCGCTTTATGGTCACGCAAGTAATTTTCAAACAGTACATTGTGAATAAAGCCCGTGTAACCGGTCCAGTTATCTTCAGGTAACGGATCAGATAGCGCGACATGCCAAACAAAGTTTTCATTCTCAGCAGCTAACATGTCGAAATCTTCTTGGTAGAACACTTCACGTGTTGAACGAGCACCGTACCAAAAACTCATCTTGCGTTGCGTCTTTTTGCTCTTTAGCTGATCGAAGATATGTGAACGCATTGGTGCCATACCCGCACCACCACCAACAAAAATCATTTCGGCATCGGTCTCTTTAACGAAGAACTCACCAAATGGACCTGAGATAGTCACCATATCACCGGCCTTTAGGTTAAAGATGTACGATGACATTTTACCCGGAGCCACTTTGTCATTAGGTGGCGTCGCAATACGTACGTTAAGCATGATACGCCCCTTTTCATCAGGGTAGTTAGCCATCGAATAAGCACGTAAAACATCCTCATCGACTTTTGAGACTAGCTTAAACAGCTCGTACTTCTCCCAATCATCACGATACTCAGCGGGAATATCAAAGTCTGCATAATTGACAGTATGCGCAGGTGCTTCAATTTGAATATAACCACCCGCTTTGAAAAGAACGTCTTCGCCCTCTGGTAGTTTCAGCAATAACTCTTTAATGAAAGTCGCAGTGTTATTGTTAGAAATAACTTCACATTGCCACTTCTTAACGCCAAAGATCTCCTCTTCAACCTCAAGCTCCATATCCGTTTTAACTGAGACCTGACAGGCTAAACGGCAACCCTCTTTTGCCTCTTTCTTACTGATATGATCACGTTCTGTCGGCAAAATATCGCCACCGCCAGATTTTACAGTCACCCGACATTGGCCACATGTACCGCCTCCGCCACAAGCTGACGGAATGAAAATGTTTTTGCCCGCTAACGCGCCGAGCAGTTTGTCGCCCGCTGCTGTTGAAATACTTTTTTCAGCATCATCATTAATACGGATATTAACATCACCCGTAGAAACCAATTTACTTTTGGCGAATAAAATCACCATGACCAACATGCTTACCACTACGGTGAACATGCCGATACCAATTGCCATTTCCATCGAATTTACCTTTTGTTTAATTCGTTTTCATTAAGCTGCTTAACTAAACAGGCTTAAATAGAAATACCAGAGAAAGCCATAAAGCCTAGTGCCATCAAACCGGTGGTAATAAATACAATACCTATGCCCTGCAGGCCTTCAGGTATTGCATGGAATTTCATCCGCTCACGTAATCCAGCGAGCATCACAATCGCCATTGCCCAGCCAAAGCCTGAACCTGCTGCGAACACCACCGACTCTCCCAGTGAGTAATCACGGTTTGCCATAAAGATAACACCGGCGAAAATCGCGCAGTTTACCGTTAGCAAAGGTAAGAAAATACCAAGAGAGTCATACAATGCTGGAATGTACTTATCTAAAAACATCTCTAAGATCTGTACCAAGGCTGCAATCACCCCAATAAAGGTAATTAACTGCAAATAGCTTAAATCTAATGCTGGGTAACCTGCCCAAGCTAGCGCACCAGGCGCTAAGACATTGGCATAAATGATTTGGTTAAGTGGCACAGCTAAAGTCATTACCACGATAACCGCTATCCCCAAACCAAAGGAGGTCGACACTTTCTTAGACACGGCTAAAAAAGTACACATTCCCATGAAGAATGACAGCGCCATGTTGTCGATAAACGCAGCCTGAATAAACAGGTTTATATAATGTTCCATATCGCCTACTACCCTCGCTTACGCTGAATGACGTTAATTGACCAGATCATCAAACCAATTAAGAAGAACGCACTTGGTGGTAGCTTGAACATCTCATTAGCTAAATACCAACCGCCGTTTTCAACGGTTTGTAAAATTTCATGGCCAAACAAGGTACCACTACCCAGTAGTTCACGAACAAACGCCACACCCAATAAGATCACGCCGTATCCCATTGCATTACCAACAGCATCAACCACAGCGAGATGTGGTGGATTCTTCATTGCAAATGCTTCAGCACGTCCCATGATGATACAGTTAGTAATAATCAATCCAACAAATACTGACAGCTGGCGCGATAGCTCATATGCAACATCTTGCAGTACCATATCAACAATAATCACTAATGAAGCAATGACTGTCATTTGCGCAATAATTCGCACGCTATTAGGTATAAGAGAGCGTATGCTAGAGATGATTAAATTTGAAAATACCAGTACAAATGTCACGGCGATTGTCATCACTAATGCGGTTTGCATTGAGTTACTAACAGCTAGCGCAGAACATACCCCTAGCACTTGCATAGCTACTGGGTTATTGCTGAAAATAGGACTGGTTAAAATGTCACGAGTTGATGCAGTTTGAGTACTCATCACTTAGCCTCCGACGCTTTTAGCTTATTTAGGAAGGTTTCAAACCCATCAGCACCAAACCAAAACTGCACAGCTCGCTGAACTCCCCGGCCAGTCATAGTTGCTCCACTGACGGCATCGACACCATGAACATCTCCGGCTTTTGCACCGCCTTTAACCACTTTGAAAGAGACTTTTCCTTTCTCGTTAAATAACTGCTTACCATGCCATTTGTCGGTCCACTCTGGGTCGTTAAGGAAATCACCAATACCCGGAGTTTCACCATGTTCATAAAACACGACATTTTCAATAGTATTAAAGTCAGGTTGCAACGCCACATAACCATAAACCATCGACCATAATCCTTTACCGTAAATAGGTAAAACAACGGCCTCTAGCTGGTTATTATCGTCAAAGACTTTGAATACTCGTACTTGGTTAGCACGGGTTTTGATTTTGGCTTTATCTTGCTTTTTCTCAAGCTTAACTGATGTTTCTGGGTTAATTGCCGCCATTTTGTCATCAAAATCTAGCACGTTAATTTCAGAACCAGTGACAACATCGCCAGAATTGAGAGTTACCAATAAAGGCTTAACGTCTTTGTCGAATATCGCTCTGAAGCCTTTATCCGCAATATCGACATCAGCAGCTATTAAGACGTTGCGTTTAAGCTCGTCACGCTTTTTAACCAGTTTGCGCTCTTTTAGAAGCTCTGCTGTACCGGTGATCATAAATGAACACAATAAGCAGAGGGTCACGGTGAAAATCATCGTGCCCAAAAATGAATCTTTCTTAAATGCCATTACGCTTTATTCCCCGTATTGACCTGCTTTGCACTTTTAGGCATACGATAGAGTAGGTACTCAAATATCGCTTCCCACAATTTAGCTAATAACATCGCAGGCATAGCTATTGTAGTAGCACTGCCTTTTTGTTTACTGTTAAAGACCATTGCGTTTTAGTCTCCGTTTTATGTTGGCTTTGGCGACTAGGTAATCAAAGATTGGCGCCCATAAGTTGGCGAACAATATCGCGAGCATCACACCTTCAGGCATTTTTGGATTAACAACGCGAATAAGCACGGTAATAAAACCAATTAACAAGCCATAAGCGACTTTGCCTTTACGGGTATAAGATGTGGTCACTGGATCTGTTGCCATAAACATCATTGCGATTGCAAAACCACCGGTTACTAGATGCCAAGTCCATGGCATAGCAAACAGTTCATTTTTAGATGAACCTATAAGGTTAAATAGTGTGGCTGTCGCTATCATCCCTGCAAGTACACCCGCTACGATACGCCAATCAGCAAGACGGGTAAGGATTAAGAAGCCGCCGCCGATGAGCAATGCTAAAGTGCTGGTTTCACCAATCGCGCCCACTGTAAAACCAAAGAATGCATTCCACCAGTTAGGATCGGCAAACGCTTCATACCATGCATAATCAGCAAAGCTCATCTTACCTGCTGCAGTTTGCATTAACGTTGTCGCACCAGAGAAGCCATCTACGGCAACGAGTTGAGTAACAGCGGTAACCTGTGATGGATAGGCAAAATAGATAAATGCTAGACCTGCTAATGCGGGGTTAAGGAAGTTGTATCCCATGCCACCGAACACCTCTTTTGCCATAATGACACCAAAGGTGATCCCCATTGCCACTAACCAAAGCGGTGTAGAAACAGGCAAGATCAAGGTAAATAGCAACGCAGTCACAAAGAAGCCTTCGTGTAGTTCTTGACCGCGCACCTTAGCAAATACCATTTCCCAAAATAGGCTTACTAACAGCGCTGTAATGTAGATCGGCGCATACAAGCTTAAGCCATAAATAACTAAACCAATAAAGCCGGTTTGCTCTGTCATGCCGCCAAAAATGGCATTAAATGGGATAAGCTGCCATACACTAGAAGCTTCTAAACCCGATGCAACTGCGATCTGTGCTTGAAGACCGATGTTGTATATACCGAACAAGATGGCAGGCAGTAAACATAAACCGACAATCGTCATCGTTCTTTTTACATCGATGGCATCTCGAACATGTACTTTACCTTTAGTACTTCGTCCATGAGCCACTAGTAAAGAGTGCAAATAGCCCTTTACTGAGTTACCCGGTGCATAATAATCCTCATGAATATCGGGCTTTTTATCTTGTTGACTCATCAACCTTCCCTCTCAATAATTTCTAAACAAGCACGCAGCTCTTTACCAAAATCGTACTTGCCGGGACACACAAAGGTACATAATGCTAAATCTTCTTCATCAAGTTCCAATGCACCTAGGGCTTGCGCTTCATCTGTGTCTCTAACGACAAGATCACGTACTAATAGTGTTGGCAAAACATCGAGTGGCATCACTCTGTCAAGTTGACCAAATGCCATCATTGCACGAGCCGAACCACCGGTATGGGTGGTTAAGTTAAATAGTTTGTTAGCGCCTTTAAGACGTGATGTAACCGCACGAGTGATGGAGAATTTTTCAGATCCACCTCTTACCCACGGCAATAGGTGGTGTTGTGAATCTTCTTGAAGCACACTAACCTGATTATGAAAACGACCAAGGAAATCGTGGACGCCAAAAGCAGTGTGGCCCGATAAGACAGAACCAGAAACCACTCGAGAGTTACCTGCTTGCAGCTCACCAGCGACCACTTCAGATAAACAAGCACCGGTTTGAACGCGAATTAATCGCGGCTCGATAACATCTGGCCCAGCGAGAGAAATAACTCGGTCAGTATAGATCTCACCGGTTATAAATAGCTTGCCGTAAGCGATGACATCTTGATAACCCAAATGCCAAACAGGACGTTCGAGGCTAGCGGGCAGAACAAAGTGAATATGCGTACCGACTAAACCTGCGGGATGGACCCCTTCAAAATAATGATTACTGACATGAGGCAATTCACTGCCAGGTAGCTTCTCGCCAGGCGCTTGACTTAAATGAACTTTACCATCGGTAAGTTTACCTAAAACAGCAAGTCCAGCCGCAAACGCATCAGCTTGCTCAGCAATAACAATTAAAGGATTCGCTGCTAATGGGTTGCTGTCCATTGCACTCACAAAAATGCCCGCTGGCGCAGTATCTAAATGAGGAACTCGTGAAAAAGGTCGGGTGCGCAATGCTGTCCACAAGCCACTATCGACGAGTTTAGCTTGGACTTGGCTACGACTTAACTCTTGAATATCTTCATCAATACCAAAATGAATCGAATCGCCTTGATTGCATTCAATGACAATAGACTGAAAAAGCCTACGTTCACCACGGTTGATAGCTTTGATTTTGCCACTTGCAGGTGCAGTATACTTAACACCAATATTCTTTTTATCTTCAAAAAGAACTTGCCCTTTTTGCACCAGCTCACCGATTTCAACTAACATCGTTGGTTTTAAGCCAACATATTCCTCTCCCAAAAGTGCAACATGGGAGCAGGATTTGCTAGCGTCAACAACCTGCTTTGGCTCGCCAGCAATTGGCACGTCGAGGCCTTTTTTCACTGTTATAACTGGGTTTGAATAACCTGTCATCACAAACATCAACCGTTAAATAATTGGATGACTAATAGTAGTTGTTTGTTAACTAATATTCCACGTTTGACATCACACTTCGTAGCGTATTTTGTAAGTTACATACACAAAGTGGCTCATCAAAGCCTATATAAAGTAAATTCTTCATATACAGTTAACTCAACCAACCAATAGTGTAACTTTACAACAGGAATGAGTTAAAAACATCAAAGAAGGAAAGCTGCTCAACTTTGCAAAAACGGTTATTAATTTGAACTCTAGCGTTTACTCTCACGCTGAGGCACTTTCTAAGCGGCTATATAGAGCTATCGATTACCCGGTTAACGAATAGCAGTGGATATCACTAAACAAACAAAAAAGCGCTGTTAACAACATCTAACAAAGCTACATCAATTTGACTGTTTAGCTATCAATAATACCTAACAACTTTTTGACAATAAAGCTGTGCCACCACAACACATATGCCAATCAAAGATCTGTGTCCTCCTAGAACGCAAATCAACACAACTTTAGCAATCTAGTCTACAACTGTTTGACGTTCTGTTTGGCTGCAATCTGGCTCACGAAAGAAGTCACAAGCTGCATCACTTCTTCTGAATTACGTTGCCCACCTGATAAATAGTTTGGATTTGCGGTGGTTACAATTGAAGTACTTAGTTGTGGTACGTTTACGATATATTGCCCGCCAAAACCTGTGGCTTTATAAGCATCAATACCTGCGATTTTAAACCTCTCCCACAAATATCCGTAATGTTCGCCACCTGAGATCATCTCGTTTGGAAAATCGCCCTCTAATGAACGTGTTATCCATTGTTCACTGACAATCTGCTGCTGTCGATACATGCCCTTATTTAAATAAAGCCGTCCTATCTGCAGCATTTCTCGCGGCGTTAAAAACATATCGGAGCCCCCCATATAGATCCCTTTCTGCGATTTATACCAAACAACACCGGTAATGTTTAACGGGTGAAAGAGGTACAAATTGGCAAAAGTTAATGTATCCATGCCAGTTGCTTTGGTTAACACAGCCGATAGTAAGTGGGCTTGCACTGTGCTGAAGCTATAAAATTCTCCAGCTTTACCACTCATCTTGAGCTCAGATATTGCACGTACCCAATCAATAGAATCCCAAATAGGATGCTGACCAAATTGGAAGTCGAACTTCTCGTTAAATTCTAGCCCTGCTCTCATATTGAGCAGATCACGTACAGTGATCTGTTCTTTTAATTTGTTCTCATGAAACTCTTTATGATTTGGCAAGAATTGGGCAATCTTTTCATCAAGATCCACGATAAATTTCTTTTCTATTGCGATGCCAACAAGAATGGATAATAAGCTTTTGTTAACCGACTTTATATTGGCCATTGTATTTTTATCTAATTGATTAAAATATTCTTCAGTCAGGAGTTTACCGCCACTATAAACCAGTATCGAATTCAGTTGGGGGCAGTGCTTAGCTTTAGCTATTAACCCAGGAAAGTAGGAAGAGTTGCTTGCTGATATGCTATCGAACTCTTTCGCAAATTCTAAATTAGACAATTTTGAGTTATAGATCAATGCAGAAGCTCGCGGCGCTTCGGCGATAGCGTTTAGCCGAATAGGTATCGGCTCTCCCTGCCACATAAACAGACCTTCAATGGATTGACCATCATAATGTAGTTGCCCTCTAAGCGATGCATCTACTGTAGGCATATCGATCAAGATCTGATCAGCATCAGAAGTAATTGAAGCAGGGATCCTCATCCAACCACTATCAGGCACATCTAAGTGCGCAGTTAGAATCTGCTCTTCATTTCCCTTAATGGTCAAAACAAGTCGTTGTTCCACGCCATGTTCAACAATCGCTCCTTGTCAAACGCCTTCTGCAAGTAGGTTGGCATATCCATTACAACTAAATAATAGCAATGACAAAAAAGCCAAAATATGTTGACAATAATTACTCATTATAAAATCCCTTTACTCGAGTCAAAGTTATATTTTTATTGAAGTTATTGTTATTTTCCTTTCATCGGCAGGAAATACAATTAGTGTTAAAGCCACTGATATTGTTGCACCGAGCAGAAACAGCAAAGTGAGTTCTACTCACCTTCAACTAATGCCCCACCAAGGGATACACATTAGATCGTAAATGTAACTCCAAGACGACGCATTCGATTAGAATGTATAAAAGTAAACAAAAGGGAGTCATTCCATTTAACTCCCCTTAAGCTTAAAGCAGTTTGAAACAGCACTACTTAATCCCGTTGCAACGCCACAATAGGGTCAAGTTTGGCAGCCTTTTTAGCAGGATATAAGCCAAAACCGACACCGATAGTCATACAAACTCCCAGCGCGAGTACAATAGCGAAAGGAGACCAAGCTACTGGCCAACCCGCTGCAGAAGAGATCACCAACGCCAACAATAACCCAACGCCAATACCGATAATGCCCCCGGTTGCTGAGATTGCGATGCTTTCGATAAGAAATTGCCGTGCAATGTCCTTTCGTTTAGCGCCTAATGCTCTCAAAAGACCAATTTCGCCAGTTCTCTCGAGAATGGTTGCTAACATAATATTCATAATGCCGATCCCCCCCACCAACAGTGAAATCCCAGCAACACAAGCCATAACGATATTAAATATCTGCTGCGTCTTCTGATGCTGAGCTAACAGATCGGCAGGTACAACAACGTCAAAGTCTTTTTCACCGCCATGGCGGCGATTTAACAGATGCTGTAAGCTTTTGGAGGCTAGAGTCGGGTCGACACCATCAACCAGTGCTAATTTAAAAGAATCCAATTCACCTTCTAAATGCTTAAACTGCATCTTTTTCAGCGCTGTGCTCAGTGGGATAAAAACCTGATTACGCTCGCCACCTAATTTAACACCTTGAATCGTTGACTTGGTTCCCTCTTTTTCAGATAACACCCCAACAACCGTGAACCATTGATGATTCACTTTAACTAAACTGCCAATAGCATTACCTTGCGGGAACAGGCTTTGAGCAGCTTCAGGGCCGAGAACTGTAACTTGCTGAAAGTGCGATTCGTCTGTTTGGTTAAGCCTGCGCCCCTCGCCTAAATCTAAAGCACTTAAATCGAAATAACTTGGTGTGACACCTAAGACCTTTGCGTCACTGCGACCTTTAAGGCTAAACAAGCTAAAGACTTTAACGTTCTTTTCTGCGCTCCAATTTTCAACAAAAGGCAATGTGTCTGTTGCACTATCAATATCTCTAATGCTTAAGCCAACACTATGTTCACGTACTGACTTGAGTGCTTCCCCTTCTGTCGTTCGAGCATTAATAACAAGATTATTTACTCCCATCGATTCAATCATTTTCAGCGCTTCGCGCTCTGCACCTTCACCTACGCTGAGCATAGCGATGACGGCACCCACACCAAAGATCATCCCCAGAAGAGTGAGCAATGTGCGCAATTTGTGATGGCGCATTTCATCAAATGCTTGCTTTATACCGTCTAAGTATATCGGTAGGCTCGCTGAAGATGCCGTTGGTCTATTACCGGTCATACTCGATTCCTTTTCGGTGGTGTTGTTAAGGCAATCGTGTCGCCTTTTGCCAGTCCATCTTTAATAACAGTACGGTTTAAGCTGCGATTGCCCGGTTGTACCTTTTGTTTAATAAATCCGGCAGACGTTTTTAAATAGACCCAGTATTCACCAGATTTTTGAAATAACGCTTGATTCGGCACTGTAATGACATTCTGAAGGTCAAGAGCATGCACATTGGCGTTTACTTGTCTTCCCGGTTGCATAATCTTAACAATGGTCTTGTCGATACTGACTGTTAATTCAAAGTAATTAACAGGACTGTCTTTCTCTTTCGCTTTAGACAATGCATCTAATTGAGATACTTCACCAATAATCGGCATATCTGGATAAGCATCAAGATACAAAGTCACCGGTTTACCTATTGCGAGTCCTAATGCTTCAGATTCCAATACATACAGCTTTGCCTGCATTTTTGAGGTGTCAGGTAGCGTACCGATGGTCATGCCAGACCACATCATATCGCCGGCAACAGGTGGAACCCCATTCCAGCCCTCCTGAGCAACAAAAACACCATCGTGAGGAGCAATAATCTCCATTTGATTGAGATTATTAGAGTAGCGTGACATTTTGGCTTTATGGCCCTTTTGCTTGAGCTTAATTAACTCCTGCTCAGCATCTGCCTGTGAACCATGTTGTCCGATCCCCCAATTATAGAAGGTCATTTTAGCTTCTAAGTAATCTTGGTTGCGCATCTGATCAATAATATCTATCTTGGTATAAACACGTTCATCTTCACTAAAAAAGCGATCTGCTAGCTCACGCTCCTCCCCCGTCAGCTTGGTGTCCGTTGTCAACGTCTTATCAATGGTTTTATCTTTCTCCGTCTGGATCTGACTGTCTAAGCTTAAGCGATCGAAATCAAGCTTCTCCATTTCCAAACGATAGCTTTCTCTTGTTGAATCCATGGTAGCAACCACATCACCGGCTTTAACATTGCTAAAATTATCCATGATCCAAGCTAAAGACTGCGGTCCTCGAAGCCCTGACGGAACAGTAACCGTCGTTGAATTAGCAGCTTCAAGTTCTCCAGAAGCAGGAATATCAACTTTAAAATCAGACGCTGCTATTTCAAGTGTCAATACACCATCACTTTCTTGTTGGCTACAACCCATTGTGGCAATCAGTAGCAAACTACTTAGCGTGGCACCTAGCATTGCCCGTTTGTTTTTCAATAAATAATTCATGGCAGCAACACCTCATCGCCTTCGTTTAAACCTGATGCAATGACAACCTGCTCTTTACCCATGGCGCCAAGCGATACAAACTGTTTACTGTTACTAAATAAGCCCTGTGTGTAGACGTAAGCATTGCCACGCTCATAATGGATAGCATCGAGCGACAACAGCAATTGCTCATTATTATTGGCGATATCAATGCTAATTTTTGCCGTCATCCCCGGTCTCATCAACTCAGTATCAGCTTCGTTAATACTGGCTACAGCATCAAATATAACCAAAGGTACATCTTGATTCTTAACTCTAAATACGGCGCCTAGCTCTTTTATTTCACCGTTAAAGCTTCGTTCAGGGTTGGCATCTAACCTAATTTTTAGTTTTTGCCCGACTTTAACTCTGCCGGCCTCAACTTCAGGAATAGTCATGTTCACTTGCATATGCTTAAGATCTGGAATACTCAATAAGGTATTGCCATTAAACACATTCTGCCCCTCAGCGACTTTATTGCCTTGTTGATCATTGCCGTATACCACCATGCCACTGCGCGGTGCGATAAGAGTAAGAGATTGAATGCCTTTTTGTAGTGCAGCGACTTCAAGTTCAAATTTCTGCTTATCTCCTTCAAGCATCTTGACTCTTTGCTCTGCGCTTAAGCTTTCTAACTCTATTTTTTTATGGATTAACCCCACTCTATCGGTAGCAATAATGGCATCGCGTTGGTATTTTTTCTTGTCAATAACAGAGACTGTTTCATCAGAGATTTCAACTTTAAGTTGGCTTTTCTCTTGATTCATTTTAGCTTCAGCAAGCTCAAGCTTTAACTCTTCCAACTTTTTGGCATTACGCAACTTTGAAGTTTCGAGATCTTGCAGCGTCGTTTCCAAATTGGCACTTTTAACCGAAAGTCGCTGCGCAAGTTCTGAAGTATCAAGCTGAGCAACCCGATCGCCTTCACTAACATCGCTCCCCTCTGGCGCTAACATTTTTATCTGATACTGCCAGACCCGCCGAATAGCTGGCGGTTTTAAATTGACAGTATTAGACGATACTAACTCTCCTGTGACTTCGATCTGCTGGCTCAACACCCCCGATTCAACTTGGGTTACAACCGTATCCGAACAACCGACTAACAAGGTACTTATCAAGGATACTGCAACGAAAGTGCTCTTCATGATGTACTCCCAATAGGTTCAACTAACACACTCATTCCAGGAATAATCTTCACTCTGTCATCGTTAGAAAAAGTTATTTCAACTCTAAACCAATTGCTGTTTCCCCAAGCTGTTTGCTTTGTTGCTTGGCGGCCTATGCCTTGAACGGCACCATTAAGAGATATACTTGATTGCGAGTCCAATCTCAGACTAACTTCATTACCAATGTTCAACCTATCAACATCAACTTCATTGACCCAAGCAATCACTTCAAGTTCTTTCATCGCTGGAATAGTGGCCACCTGTCGGCCTATTTGCACCGAATCTCCCACTGCAAATTTTTTATCCGACCAAGGGTCGCGTCCATACAAAATAGGGCCATTGATAGTGGAAGTGATCTCTAATTGCTCTAAGCCTTTAAGCGACTGCTCCAACTCTCTTTGAGCTCGGGTTTTATCTATATGCAGTTGTGCAATTGATGCAGATCTTCTATCTGTAATCTCTTTTAAAGACTGCGCTTTTTTTGATAGTTCAGAAATCGCTTTGAGTTTATTAAACTGATTGTCAGCATAATCTTTAGCCGCAATAAAATCAGCGGGGATCCCAGCATCCAGCTCCGCTTTCTCCAGTTCTAGCCTCGCTTGCTTTAAATCGAATTCAGCTTGTAAGATCTGCGCATCGAGCTCTATAGATTGACTTTGCTCTTGCGCTGTCACCCTCAGTAAGCTCGCCTCTAACTGTTCGATTTTATTAGCAATGGCACTCTTATCAAAAATAACCACTACCTCACCTGCTTTAGCGATACTACCTTCCGGTAACATCCACTTAATTTGATAATACCAAGCGTCCCCGGCTTTGGGCACCATGATCGGCTGCGAAACAACAGAGGAAACCTTACCCGTTAATAGCAAAGGTGATAATTGCGATACCTGCTTAAATTGAGCGCTTTTTTCTAACTGCGACGATGTCGCAGGAGGCTCATTAGCGATAGCCAAATGCGGTGTGTAGCTCAAAAGTAGATAAAAAGCTGACTGATTTATTATCGTTTTAAGCTGCATTGGTCGACCTCTCTTCAATCTCAACGATATCTCCATCTCTCATGCGAATAATTCGTTGAGCATATGCGGCGACCTCCTCTTCATGAGTGACCAAAATAATGGTTTGTCCCGCTTTATGTAATTCAGTAAAAAGCGCCATTATCTCGACTGAGGTTTTACTATCAAGTGCACCCGTGGGTTCATCTGCCAACAGTATTGCTGGCTTATTAACTAAAGAGCGGGCGATTGCGACACGTTGTCTTTGTCCACCAGAGAGCTGATTAGGTCGATGATCATGCCGAGTACCAAGTCCCACTCTCGACAGAAGTTCATGGGCATAGCTTGAGTCTTGTTCTGGGTTTGCTGAGAACCTCAGCGGCAATAGCACATTCTGTAAGGCCGATAAGCGTGGCAGTAAATGAAAACTTTGAAACACAAAACCAATCTCTTTATTTCTGACCGCCGACAGAGCGTCATCATCAAGATCTTCGACTTCCTGATTATTTAAGCTATAGCTGCCAGATGTCGGTTTATCGAGACAACCGATAATGTTCATTAAGGTAGACTTACCTGAGCCTGAAGGCCCCATAATTGCAACGAATTCATTTTTAGTGATACTAAAACTCACTCCATTGAGTGCTTTTACACATGTATCACCCATGGGATATTCTTTTTTTAATTCATGGACTTCTATCATAATAATGCTCTTCATGTAGCAAATAACTCAGCCTGACTAACGACCTATAATACAACTAAAGGCGCATTAAAATAGCTAAGGCTTTGACAAAAATTTGTAAGTTAACGTGATATTTTCAAACTATCGAACGGTAGGATAAAACTTAAATATTTGAGGTGGGAGCAGCAGAAAATTCGGTAACAAAGATAAGCTTGTTTTAACGGCTATTGACATGGTTCATCCTGATTTAGTGGTTTCATTCCATTTGAAACATTTTTTATTATGCCAATAACCTACTGCTCTTGAATTGAAAAAACAAGGTATCTGTGGATGAAAACAATTCAAATAATTCATTTTCCCAGCATATCGGCATGTGGGACGCCCTTTTGTTGTTTGCAGGGAAATGTCACTATGTCAAAATAACACCAAGCATTGTCAAGATGGAGATACTCAGAAATAATATCCATTGAAACAAATGTTTAAATGGCCTTTCAAGATCACTCATAAGCCCAATATATAGCTGCCAAATGGCAAATAACCCAAAGTTTAGTGCTATAAAAGCCAGCATGCCAAAGCTTTGCATCTGCGAAACAGCCTCAAAAGCACAAGCCAGAAGTATCAAAGCTGATAACAACAAGAAGATTGAAATATAGTGAAATACGCAATACATGATGGTTTTTGCTACAGGTTCAAAATCAGCTTGTTGCATCGGCCCTAGAAAACGCCTTTTGCCGTATGTTAAGTGCCCGATACTGGTCAATGCCGCGAGTATTCCGGCAAGTAAAAAGTAGATATTCATCTCACGTCCTAATCCTAATGAGTCTGTCTAACACACCACTAGCCCTATCGATAAAGAGTAGCTGATCTAATGGTTATAGCATTAGTTAATAAGACAGACATTATCAGGAAAATCTTACAAAAAAAGAGAGCTTTTGCTTAATGCCGATCAGT
>NZ_JBFRMK010000168.1:0-16809 GCF_041470405.1 Shewanella sp. 10N.286.45.A1 | reverse complement strand
TTAAGTGAACGGCATTACCATAGAAAGGAGCCTTAATAACAGTGCCAATAGCGAGTTAGATGATTCGGTTCTGCTCTAACTTTTCACGACGTTCCTGTTCAGCCATTCTGGCTTTACGCTTGTCACACGGATCATCACAATCACATGCTTTTTCAATTCCCAGTGCGCCTAGACCACCGCAGCTCCCTGCCACCTCTTTTTTCTTAACCAAATAACCGATCGACATTAAGAAGAAAAATGCTAGTAACACGACAAATGCCGCTATAAATGTGCTCATATTCGACTCCAACTACTGAGTAACGAAAGGTTTAAACGCTTCGCTATAGAAAACTTTAAAGCCTTCATCCTGCTTTTCTATTAGCATTATCGCAAGATGCTCACGATTAGCAAGTTCTAGTGATGCCTGCGTACCTAAAACCATCATCGCTGTGGCATAGCCATCAGCTGCCATTGACTCTTTGTGCAGTACTGTCACTGAGGCTAATCGATGATTAATCGGATAACCTGTTCTCGGATCTATAAGATGAGAGAAGCGCTGACCACCCTCTTCATAATAGTTCCGATAGTCACCTGATGTTGCCATCGCCATATTTTTAAGCGATATAATTTGCTGTGCATCGGTCGCAGAGTCACTCGGTTGCTCTATGGCGATAACCCAAAGTGAACCATCGGGTTTAGTGCCTCTTAGGCTAATTTCGCCGCCAATCTCGACTAAGTACCCTTGAGGCTGATACTTATCGAGCAATGCAGCGACTTTATCAACACCAAAACCTTTTGCAATTGATGAGAGATCAACATACAAATCAGGGTTTTGCTTGCTAACTTTATTTCCAGACAAAGATAAGGACTCAATGCCTGTGCGAGCTTTAGCCTCTGCAATCATCTCAGCTGTCGGCACAGTTGTCGGTCTTTTATCTGGACCAAAACCCCAAAGGTTGACTAGTGGCCCTAAAGTAATATCTAACGCACCATCTGTCGTTTTGTAAAGCTCAATCCCTTCAGCAATGACCTTAGCAGTATCTGGCGATACTTCCATCTGTGCATTGCGAGTCATCTGATTGAACAAAGATAACTCAGAATTTGGGCGATAAGTTGACATTTGGTCGTTGACTTTCTCAAGTGCCAGATCAATTTCAGCCTGCAACAATTGAACATCCGGCAGTGACTCACTGCGCACAACTTTAATATGGTAAGTTGTGCCCATAGTGTTACCAGACAGTGAAATTATTTCAGCAGGTTTACCACATCCTGAAATAAAAAAGGCTAACCCAACAAGGGCCAGCCAGTTTACTAAGGTCTTATACATATTGACCTAGATCTCCAATTAGAGAGAGGTTAGCCACCGAAGTCATCGAGTAAGATGTTTTCATCTTCGACACCAAGATCTTTAAGCATGCTAATAACAGCCGCGTTCATCATTGGTGGGCCACACATGTAGAACTCGCAATCTTCTGGCGCTTCATGATCACGTAGGTAGTTTTCGTACAATACGTTATGAATAAAGCCAGTATAGCCGTCCCAATTATCTTCAGGCTGTGGATCAGACAGTGCTACATGCCACTGGAAGTTGTCATTATCTGCCGCTAAGCCATCAAAATCTTCTACATAGAACATTTCACGGCTAGAACGTGCACCATACCAGAAGCTCATCTTACGCTTAGAGTTAAGACGCTTAAGTTGGTCGAAGATATGAGAACGCATTGGCGCCATACCTGCACCACCACCAACAAAGACCATTTCAGCGTCAGTGTCTTTAGCAAAGAACTCACCAAATGGACCAGAGATAGTGACCTTATCACCCGCTTTAAGGCTAAAGATGTACGATGACATCTTACCACAAGGCAGAGATAGGTTACGTGGCGGTGGAGATGCAATACGTACGTTAAGCATGATGATACCTTCCTCTAGAGGATAGTTCGCCATTGAATAAGCACGGATTGTTTCGTCGTCAACTTGAGACTCTAAGTTGAAGAAGCCAAAATGCTCCCAGTCACCACGGTATTCTGCAGGGATATCGTAATCTGCATATTTAACATGGTGCGCAGGTGCTTCAATCTGAATATAACCACCAGCACGGAAAGGTACTGAATCGCCATCTGGAATTTGTAGCTTAAGCTCTTTAATGAAGGTTGCTTTGCTATCGTTAGAGATAACTTCACATTCCCACTTCTTAACACCAAAGATCTCTTCTTCTAGTTCGATCTCCATATCAGCTTTAACATTTACCTGGCAAGATAAACGACAGCCCTCACGAGCCTCACCTTTGCTAATATGATCCATCTCAGTAGGCAGAATGTCCCCACCACCAGATTTAACGTGTACTTTACACTGACCACAAGTACCACCGCCACCACATGCAGACGATACGAAAATACCGCTCTCTGCTAGTGCACCCAGTAGCTTGCCGCCTGCTGCAGTTTTAATTGCTTTATCTGCATCATCATTGATGCCGATTGTGACATCACCGCTTGGTACTAATTTTGATTTGGCAAACAAAATAACCAAAACCAAAACTAATACGATTGCGGTAAACATACTCACACCGAGATAGACATCGATTGGAGTAGATTCAAGAATACCCATTAACTTATCCTTAAAGGTTCAAATTAAGACGTCGTTATGGTGTCTCTTTACAGAGACACACCTGAGAACGACATGAAACCTAGAGCCATCAAACCAGCGGTAACAAAGGTAATACCTAAGCCGCGAAGCCCATCAGGAACATCAGCATATTTCAACTTCTCACGGATACCAGCCAGTAGCACAAGTGCTAATGCCCAACCGATACCAGAACCAATACCAAACACTAAACTCTCACCAAGGTTGTAGTCACGCTCAACCATGAAAGAGACTGCACCGAAAATTGCACAGTTTACAGTGATTAGCGGTAGGAAGATCCCCAATGCGTTATATAGCGGTGGGAAATACTTATCCAATGCCATCTCAAGGATTTGAACCAATGCTGCAATAACACCAATGAAGGTGATGAACTTCAAGAAGCTCAAGTCAGCATCTGGAACACCTGCCCAAGCGAGTGCGCCAGGAGCAAGGATACCTTGATAGATAATTTGGTTAACAGGCACTGAAATTGCCAGTACCACGATAACAGCAACACCTAGACCCATGGCTGTTTTTACTTTCTTCGATACCGCTAAGAAAGTACACATACCAAGGAAAAAGGACAGCGCCATGTTTTCAATGAAAACAGAACGAATTAGTAGACTAATATAATGTTCCATTATGCTTATCCTTTTGCTTCTACTTGCTCTGGCTTCATCACACGAATAATCCAGATCAATGCACCGATCAGGAAGAACGCACTTGGAGGCAGTAGCAATAGGCCGTTAGGCTGATACCAGCCACCGTCTGAAATCTTGCTTAAGATTTCAATGCCGAACAATGAACCGTTACCAAACAGTTCACGAACGAAGCCAACTGACAACAAGATTGCACCGTAGCCTAAACCATTACCCAGACCATCCATGAAGCTCATCATAGGTGGAGTCTTCATCGCGAAAGCCTCTGCTCGGCCCATCACGATACAGTTAGTAATAATCAAACCAACGAATACAGATAGCTGCTTAGCAACATCGTAAGCGTACGCCTGTAGTACTTGGTCAACCACGATTACCAATGAAGCAATAATCGTCATCTGTACAATAATACGAACGCTACTTGGAATGTGATTACGGATCAGTGAAATAAACAGATTCGAAAGCGCACATACGGCAGTCAATGCAATCGTCATTACCAACGCTGTTTCCATTTTGCTGGTAACAGCCAAGGCACTACATACACCCAAGATTTGCAAAGCAATCGGGTTATTGCTGACAATAGGTCCAATTAGAACCGATTTAAGTTCTTTAGCATCAGCCATTAGCTAAGCCCTCCATTGCGAGCTTTTTCGATAAAGCGAGCAAAGCCCTCTTCACCTAACCAGAATGTCAGAGAGTTTTGTACACCGTTACCGGTAAGCGTTGCACCAGACAGTGCGTCAACACCGTACGGAGAAGCGGCTACAACAGGGTTCTTAGTGACGCTAATCGCCAATTCACCCTTTTCATTGTATAGCTTCTTACCATTCCACTTAGCAATCCATTGTGGGTTTTGCACTTCGCCGCCCAGACCTGGTGTTTCACCAGAACCTGTAAAGCTGTAGTACACCAAGCTACGAATTGTATTCAAGTCTGGCTCAACCGCTAAGAACGCAAACATTGTTGACCACAAGCCATAACCTTTAACAGGGATAATCACTGTTTGTAGTTGCTTGTTATCATCATGCACTAAGTAAACTACCGCGTTATTTGCGACACGTTTAACAGATGCGATGTCGTTTTCTGGCACAAATGATGTTGCCGGAGTGCGTGCTGCCTTTTCGGTATCAAAAGAGTCAGCGTCGCCAGCAACAAACTCACCAGTTTTCAGGTCAACGAGTTTAGCTTCAACATACTTATTGTAAGTTTCTAGTACTTCAGCTTTTTCAACTTTGCCTTCTCTGGTATTGATAAGGCCAGCAGCTTCAAGAATGTACTTTTGCTTATCGAGTAACTTGTTCTCTTGCTGAGTTGGTTTCAATAATACTGCTGCCGTCGAAACGAACATAGAGCAAATGAAACACAAGCCAACAACAACAAATAGTGTTCTTCCGAACGAATCTTTATTACTAGCCACGAGCAATCCTCCGCTTGATATTCGACTGAACCACGAAATGGTCAAATAATGGAGCAAATAGGTTAGCGAACAAGATGGCCAACATCATGCCTTCAGGGAAAGCAGGGTTGATAACACGAATGAAGACTGCCATAGCACCGATTAAGATACCATAAGCCCATTTCGCATTATTAGTGAAAGACGCTGAAACAGGGTCTGTCGCCATAAACATCATACCGAACGCGAAGCCACCTAACACGAGATGCCAATACCAAGGCATAGCAAACATTGGGTTAGTGTCACTACCAATAAAGTTCAGTAGCAGTGAAACAGCAATCATACCTGCCATCACACCACCCACGATGCGCCATGAAGCGATACGGGTATAGATGATAACCGCGCCACCAATCAAGATAGCTAAGGTAGAAACTTCACCTACAGAACCAGGAATGAAACCAAAGAATGCATCCCACCAGTTCTGAGTCAATCCGTACTCTAATGTGCCCTGTGCCGCTTGGCTCAATGCTGTCGCACCAGAGAACCCGTCAGCCACTACCCAAGTAGTATCACCTGACATATTCAATGGGTAAGCGAAGAATAGGAATGCACGACCAGCAAGCGCTGGGTTCAAGAAGTTACGACCTGTACCACCAAATATCTCTTTCGCAACAACCACACCGAAGGTAATACCCAGTGCAACCATCCACAAAGGAATTGTTGCTGGTAGTGTTAATGCAAAAAGGATAGAGGTAACAAAGAAACCTTCGTTAACTTCATGTCCACGTACGGATGCAAATAGCACTTCCCAAATACCACCGACAGCGAATGTCACTGCGTATATGGGCAAGAACCAACAGGCGCCATACCACATTAACGCGGCAATACCTGAGTCTGCAGTCAGCTCAGTACCAAACATACCGAACAAAGCAACCTGCCATGTATCTGGTGTTGCAAGGCCTTGCAGAACTAGCGCGTCTTGTGCTTGTAATCCAACGTTGTACATACCTACGAACATCGCAGGGAATGCACATGCCCAAACCGTAATCATCATACGCTTTAGGTCCAAGTTATCACGAACGTGGGTACGACCTTTGTTCACATGACCTGGAGTATAAAAGACAGTATATGCAGCTTCAAAAAGCGCATAAAACTTCTCATATTTACCGCCTTTTTCAAACTGCGGTTCAATATTTTCGAAAAACTGTTTTAAGCCCATTAGCCTTCCCTCACGATCGTATCTAAACAGTCACGTAGATATGACGCATAGTCATACTTACCAGGACATACGAAAGTACACAGTGCCAAATCTTCTTCATCCAACTCCAATGCACCTAATGTTGCAGCGCCATCGTAGTCACCAGAAACAAGGTCACGTAATAGCATCGTTGGGAGAATATCTAGCGGCATCACACGCTCATAGTTACCAATTGGTACCATTGCACGATCTGAACCACCGGTGCTCGTAGTCATACTAAACAGACGAGAAGATGAAAGGTGTCCTAGGAATGCACGAGTAATTGAGAACTTATCGCTTCCAGGCATAGCCCAACCGAACAGCTCTTTTTCAGTGCCTTCTTCTAATAAGCTAACTTGGTTATGGTAACGACCAAGGTAAGCATGAGGACCGATAGCATTACGTCCATTCAAAACTGAGCCAGAGATAACACGAACATTACCTTCACCAGCTTCATTTTGAGTCAACTCTGCCATTGCTGCGCCGACCACAGTTCGAACTAATCGAGGCTTAACCGCTTTAGGGCCTGCTACAGATACAACACGTTGAGTATTAAGCTCACCCGTTGTAAATAGCTGACCTATCGCGATCACGTCTTGATAGTTGATATGCCAAACAGTTCTGTTAGCAGAAGCAGATAATAGGAAGTGAATATGCGTACCTGGTAAGCCTGCAGGGTGTACCCCAGCAAACTCTTCAACTTGAGCATTTGCACTCGGGATATCAGCGCCAGGAGCCTTACAAAGGTAAACTTTACCTTCGGTTAACTTTGAAAGCAGCTTTAAGCCAGTTTCAAAGTCAGCTTTATGCTCTGCAATCACTACAACAGGATCTGCTGCAAGTGGTTGAGTATCTATAGCGGTGACAAAAATACCGGCGGCGGTAGAATCTACTGCGGGTACTTTACTGAAAGGACGCGTTCGCAGAGCCGTCCACAATCCTGATTCGATCAGGTTGTCACGAACTTGCTGAGTTTCAACTGATTCTATTGCAGTGGCGTCATACTTAGCAAAAGAGATGCTTTCATCCCCTTCGACATTAATAACAACAGACTGCAGAACACGTTGAGCGCCCCGGTTAACTTCGGAAATTGTGCCACTGGCTAAAGCAGTATATTTCACGCCCAAATTCTTTTTATCTTCAAAAAGAACCTGACCTTTTTTAACTTTATCCCCTACCTTTATTTTCATGGTAGGACGTAAGCCAATATACTCTTCACCCAAAGTAGCTACGTGGTTGATGGCCGGGCCATCATGGATAACTTGCTCTGGCCCACCGACTAGGGGTAGGTCCAATCCTTTCTTTATTGTAATCATATCCACAAGCACTACGTTATGAAGGAAAGACAATGCGCCGCGTTCCTGCTAAACACACAAGTTTTAAACAAACCTTTTTTTTCGTGTTGAGCTAGCGCAGATTTATCGCCGAAATGCGATCGCAATCACGCTGGTCGCGCGCATTTTACCCCAAATATCACAAGGTCGCCATGAAAAATGTGGGTGTTTTAAAAGGTTACCGACGTTTTAATAACAAACAGCCCGAATTGATTAAGTTTTTAAGTTTTAAATAACCTAGAACAATCTAACAATAGCTATATTTATAAGTTAGTTAGGAATAGGTCAGCTATTATTACCAATGTGACATTAGAATTAAATTAATAAGAGTCAGCTTGAATTCGAGTGTTGGATATTTGAACAGCACATTTTTACTGACTTCGTCAATATGACTAAAGAATCAGGTAATTGCAGTACGGGATCAGAGTCTTCTAACTAAGTTATTTGATTTTAATGCTAGCTAAGTCGCTTAAATATATCGTAAATACTTTGCTAAAATGCAAGTAACTAAGCTTTGATACTCATTGAGATGTGAGTGACGTAAAACATAATGTCAGTTACAAAGGTTGCGACTGCTAGAAAATAAAAAAGCAGCCTTAGCCGCTTTTTATTTGCTATTAGCACATCAGCGTCACTACAGACCGTTTAAGATCTCATCGCTCAAAGTAAGCTCATCGTTACGGTTCACATTTATACCTGCAGAGATGATGCTACGCGCAATCTCTTTTGCTTGTTCAAGAGAGTGCATCTCGTAAGTACCACACTGGTACTCATTCAGCTCAGGAATTTCTGATTGCTCAACCACAGCTAACACATCTTGCATCGCGGCCAACCAAGCATCGGCTACAACTGACTCTGAGGGTGTGCCAATTAAGCTCATGTAAAAGCCTGTACGACAACCCATTGGTGAAATATCAATGATCTCAACAGTATCGCCATTAAGATGATCACGCATGAAGCCAGCAAAAAGGTGCTCAAGCGTATGAATGCCTCTTTCACTTAATATCTGTTTATTGGGTACGCAAAAACGCAGATCAAACACTGTTATTGTATCACCCTTAGGGGTAGACATAGACTTGGCAACACGAACAGCGGGGGCATTCATTCGAGTGTGGTCAACGGTAAAGCTATCTAATAACGGCATAATTAGTCTCCAATTGCGCTTTCTAATTGAGCATAGGGTAAGTTACAGTCTAAAGAGGCTGTAAGTCATTTTTATTATAATCAGAGATATTTACCCAGCCCCGCCTTGGAGTCAACATCAGCGTCATAAACTTTTTTCAATGACTTATCATCTATATTTATAAGCAAATAAATCATACAAAAATATATTTCACAGAAACTTCGCAAACTATCAGCTTTAAAGTAGGCTATACAGCAATATATGAATTGCAGATTGTGTTTAAAACAGCTTTAAAGTAACGCATTAATTCGCTATACGTCAGCCATGACTTATTGGACGTAAAACGAAAAAATCACAGCAATGCTGTGATTTTTTAGTACTCGCGTTGCGAATGCTTCTAGCCTTTACATTTAGGCGATGCAGGCACTGCAGACTCTTTTGCCCACTCTTCTGGGGTAAAGGTATGCATAGACAGTGCATGTAACCCTTGAGAAAACTCTTCAGCAAGCGCCTCATTAACTGCACGATGACGACCTATAAGGCGTTTACCATCGAATTGGCTACTGCTAATAATCACTTTAAAGTGAGTTTCTGAGTTTGGCGGTACATGATGATTATGACTTTCATTAATCACTTCTAAATGTGACGGTGAAAGTGCGGCGGTGAGTTTTTCGGTAATGATCTTTTCTACTGACATAACGATGTTCTCAAATGGCATAAATCCGATTGCGGCAGGTTACTGCCAAGAACCCAAAAGGTCAACTGTCGGCAAAATTACTGAGGCTGCCCACCACTAAAATATAAGTTATCATCAGGCATACAATTGCTAATGACCCAAATTTAAATAACACTTGCTCTTAAGCCTTCTGACACGCCTTCCAATAACTCCAGCACACTGGCATTGCTGACCTCTATAGGCAGTAAAACGGTCAACTTTGAGGTAAACATTGTTTCGCCAATCACTGAAACATGGACACGATTAAACTCCATATGTTCGATAGCAAGGTCTAAATTGACTAACACATCAACAATATCTCGAGTCAGTCCCGGACGATCCTTGCAATCAACATTAAAGTTAACTGCCCTTAAATTATGTAGCTCGGCGCAATCAGACGCCTCGAACATCAAATTAAGTTTAGGAAACTGGCTTTTGAGCATTAGCTTTAACGGTTCAGCCTTTTCCTCTTCAATTGCTATCTTTAACAATGCCGCAAAATGATGATCAACTTTAATCACTTTACTGGTTATCCATTCGCCGCCGGATTCACGGGTCTGCTGCGCAAGCGCTTTAATCACGCCAGGAGTCACTTCGCCCAGCACGGTTGCTATATACATCTTTTTCATTGAAAACTCCTAACTGCAGCTAAAGCTTGAATGGAAAATTGTTGGCAAGTCAGCTATCTAGCACAGCAGAAAACACCCACTATGACAATCAGCCCTCTCGCGGCTATATCCAGCATAGAGTAAATATTTACCGTAAAGTGCGAACTGGATAACAAAATCGAGCAAATTAGCATCACAAATCAAGATGCATGAAAGCCGACTATCAACTTTCTAAAAGTATAGTTAATTCTCGTTTGTTTCACTCGCATTCGCTTAGGCAGTGCATGCTCCCAGTGCTGTTGCATTGGCCAGTGCATAATCAATAGATCGCCACTATTTAAAGTTAGTACTGTTTTTTCTTTAGTCAGTTTATGCCGAATAAAAAAATCTCGGCTAGCACCTATGGTTACCGAAGCAATATCACTACCGAGCTCAATCTCTTTTTCATCATCACTGTGCCAGCCCATCGATTCAGTACCATCACGATAGCAGTTAACGAGTACACCGTTACTCACTAATGAATAATCTCGCATAAGCTTGAGCCTTAGCTTCTCGGCATATTTCGGCCAAGGCAGTGACTCAATAAAAAGTCCTGAGTAGTAATAATCGCAACCTTGATCGGCAAACCAAACTTGGCTACGTGGTATCGGATGGCTTTTACCATAAACGGTTAGTTCTGGGCGTGTCATTGGGTAGTTCTCAGCTTCAATTAACAAAGCCTGCTGCTGTACTTGATTGAGATAGCCCCTTATTAATGTGTAGGGCATAGCAGCTTCATTGGCGGCTAACTCCTCCGGCATTTGATTTTTACTCGCACTTGGCTGCAGAGGCGTCTGCTCATCAAAACCAAAGCCTTTTTGCTTCATGCTCCCTCTCCTCTTCTACTCACTAAATCATTAACTGTGTTGCTATCGATCTAACATATACCTAAGATCATAAATCTGCGATAATACCCGCCCTCTTTTATTTGGTACTTATTGGCTTATGACAACACAATTTTCAGTATCGGGTATTGAACTCGAACTCTTCCGTTACCCTAGCAGACAAGAGTCGAATCTGCAGGCATGGGACGCTGCTGATGAGCACCTGATAAAACACTTAGTCGATAATGAGCAGAAAGCCGTTAATAGTGCCATTATAAACGATAGCTTTGGTGCGTTAACCGCGGGCTTGTTATCAATCGCTGCAGACTGGCCGCTTACGCTTGAAACTGATGCTAAAACCAGTTTGTTAGGCACAACTCAAAACTTAACCCGTAATCAGCTGAACGACGCTAGCCTTAGCTGGGTTAATAGCCGTGATGAATTGCCACAAGGTATCGAGCTGGTATTGATGAAACTGCCTAAGAACCTTAATTACTTTAGCCACCAGCTAAAGAGATTATCGCAAGTTTTACCCGCTGGAACACCAGTGTTGATTGGCGCTAAAGCTAAATCAATCAATAAATCACTGCTTGAAACCATCGCTCGTCATCTGGGAGAAGCTAGTGCAAGCTTAACTTGGAAGAAAACCCGAGTGATTACCTGTATCGCAGATGGTAAGCCGCGCCCATTACCGACAACCACCAATTGGTTAGTCCCTGAGTGTAATTTGCAAATCACCAACCTAAGTAATGTATTTGCCGCGAATAAGCTTGATATTGGCGCCCGCATCATGCTCGATAACATGCCAAAAGGTGAGTTTAAATCAATCGTCGATTTGGGCTGTGGTAACGGAATTTTAGGTCTGCATGCCAAACAATGCTTCCCAGAAGCTTATATCCACTTTATTGATGATTCTGAAATGGCAGTTGCTTCAGCAAAAGACAACTGGACGCTTAACAAGCTAGATAACCCTGAACTTGTCGGTGAACAAGCCACTTTTGCGTGGGATGATTGTTTAACCCATATGAATGAAGGCTTCCGTCCAGATCTGATACTGTGCAACCCGCCCTTTCACCAAGGTGAAGCGATTACCGACCATATTGCCTGGCAGATGTTCCTTGATGCATTTAGGCGCTTAAAGAATGGTGGGATTTTGCATGTTGTGGGCAATCGTCATTTGGCTTATCACATTAAGCTACAGCGTATTTTCAAAAACTGTACGACGGTAGCGTCAAATGGAAAATTTGTGATTTTACAAGCGCAAAAAATCAGTAAAAAAGCCCAAGAGCCCGAAGCTAACGCCGACACAGCAATAGAACAGGCATCTGAAGCGCCGCATCCGCAAAGTGCGTTATACGGCAAGCCAAACAGTTAAATACATACCAAGCTACAAGATGTAAAACGGTGAGACATTAGCTCACCGTTTTCATTTGTGGTTAACAATCGATATCAACTAGCTACTTCACTTCAGCCACGCCTTTTGAGTTATCACTTGCAGAACCATCACCAACTGTAGCCTGCGGATTAGATTGAACCTCAGCAGTTGCAGGTGGTGCAAACAAGGTTTTACAGCGCTGTTTAACCGAACGATTAGGCGCAAAAAGCTCGCTAAACATGTCGCGCCATTCGGTAAAGGTCACCACTAAAGGATTAAAGCTGTTGATAGGTTTGGTTATACCGTATTCAACTGTTTCGACTTCCTTTTCAAATGTGCCAAACATACGGTCCCAAATAATAAGAATCCCGGCATAGTTTTTATCGATATATTGCGGATTACGACCATGATGTACTCGATGGTGAGACGGCGTATTAATCACCCACTCTAAGATCCCTAGGGATTTGACCGCTTGAGTATGGACAAAGAACTGCAGGCCAAGATTGAGCAGTACCACAAACACTACCCAGTTAGGATCGAAACCTACAACTACCAGCGGTAACCAGAAAATCCACATCCCCGCTAATGGGTACATTAAGCTTTGTCTAAATGCGGTACTAAAATTCATGTTCTCTGAGCTATGATGTGCAACATGTGCCGCCCACATCCAACGGATGCGATGACTCGCTCGATGGAACCAGTAGTAACAAAAGTCCTGTGCAACCATGAGTGCCACAAAAGTGGCTGCATTCATCTCAATATCAAATAGGCGCCAACCGAAAAATATCAGATACAACTTAGCAATAAGCAAGCCGGTAACAATATCGGTTAATTGATGCATCGCCGCTAAGCCAAAGTTGCACATCACTTCAGGCAAGTGATAACGGGCATTAAGTGGCAGCCTATTTTGCCTATCTCCAATATACCATTCCAACAAAATACAGACGAAAAAGATTGGCGCGAGCACCAAAAGTAGTACTTCCGGGTGTGAAATCAGTGAATTAAAATCCATCTTATTATCCATTTCCTTTTAATCCTTTATCATTACCAACGAGCAAAGTGATCTTCAGTTAAGCCCAATACATTATCTAACTGATGCCTATTACCTAGATTATCAATGACATAGCCGCTGTAATGGCCTAAATACTGCCTAAAGTTACTCTTTATCAACCAAAGGTTCAGTTTTTCCTGGCGGCAGTTAAGCGGGGTAAAGTTGAGTTCAACTTGGCCATTGTCGGAATAGATCCGCCAACAACTTGCTTGCTGATTTTTTGTTATTTGGCGAGTGAAATCAAAATGAACCGCTCCCTGTAAATGCCGCTCACCATCAATCCAAAAGGCATTTTCATTACAGCCTGTCTCATTCACTCCCGCCGCAAGATTTAACCCAATACTGCCTGTGTCTGTTAGCGCATTAATACTTGCCCAGCGCCAACTGGTTTCCCGGCGCATAAAACCTGCGCTGAAATCATAGCCAGCTGTAACTCTTTGCAAGGGTTGTGGTTCGTGATTAATCACCAGCTTACCTTTTACCGTTAACGCATTATGTTTTTGAGTGTAAGTCCAGCCGCTGTACCCCGTTGGATTACACATAGCCATGGGCAAACTCAATGGCTCTGGTTGTAAAATCAGATCAGCGTCTATACCAAGGGTATTGAGCTTTACTCGCCACAGCCCCTGCTCAATATCAAACTGGATCTCGCCTTTTGCGCCTTTGATGCCGGCATTTCCTTGCATCGGAGATTCGGACATTTGATATCCCATACCCAACGGTTTAAGCCAGCTAGCTTCAATTAAGCTATTTTTCTTAATGTCATACAGATAACAAAATGCACTACCGACATAACGAATATCAGCCAATGCGACCCCGATGACATAATGAGGAGTCACAATACTGGCAAATTGAAACTGTTTATAGTCGAATCGATTTGCCCAGCTTGAAGCAGGTTTATCCATCTCATCAAAGTAGCGAAATTTATCTACACTAAGCTTTGCAACTGGACCATCAAAATGTCCAAAAACTGGCTGACCAGTATCATCAATAAGAGACTGTGGCGCCGCTAAACTTGTCAATATTTTAGGCGTCCATGGCACGCTATTTGAAGACATTAATAGACCATCCCTCTGAATACATTTGACCTTTTACTCTAACTGGAACTGACGTAGGTTAAAAGCAATTAGCGCATTTTTTGTTATCGAACTGTAAAGGAATACCATTTAACGATAAAGCTGGATACTGGGAAGTAAGTGTAAGATGGAAGGCGTTCTAGAAAAGGTATTCATGTGACGCCTTTAGTAAAGGCGTCACATCCTGCTCAACTGAGCTTGCTAAAATTGATAGCTTATACCGAAGTTTAAGTTCTGCGCAGTTAGTTGCTGAACTGGGATATATTGGTACTCAATGTTCATGCCAAAGCCTGAGTGAAATCGTACTTCCCAACCGACAGCAGTGTACAGGTCTTGGTCGCTTTCACTCTCATGAGTGAATTCGCCACTAGAAAATGGACGACCTTGATCATAGCTAAGTTCATTCGCACTCACACCTAACTTGGCATATAAGCGGTTTCTTTCTGACAACATATATTGACCATAAAGCGCGGCTCTAAAACCGGAATATTCGACATTCTTAATACCAGTAAAAATGCTTGTAAACGCTGAGGCTATTCCAGCATCTCCAGCAAAGTAGCCCGCTTCAATACCAAAGTTATCGTGCCACATATAGCGATAGTAGATATCATAAACAAAGTTATCACCATCACCTGAGTCATCATCCGCTAACCCATCAAAATCATTAAAACCATAGCCCACACTACCGCCAACAACATGTTCACCTTGAGCGGCCATAGCACCGCAACTCAATAACCCGGCTACAACGAGTGTTAAAATACGCATATTGATTCCCTTAATACACTTTTATAAAATTAGTGCAATCCACTAATTCATTAATAAATAAACAGTTCAGTTACACTGCGCTTGCATCATATATCGATATTTACAACAGAATCCACCAAAAATTCAGTCTAAAGTGCTAACGCATCAAAAGTCATCTCAACTGTGGAATTCAGATCCTGTTCTGGTATGCTGATGCCATCTAACTTTTGACAAAAACAGTGACAATGAAACCTCTCATTTTAGTGATAGCCGCGGCATTTACCGTTATCGGTTGTGCCAGTCAGGCACCAACTCATATTGCATTAAACCCAGAAGTTCCAAATATTAACCAGCAAACAGATATTGAACTGCCTATCGCGATAGACACTATCGATACACGTTCAGCCAATTTTATTGTCAGGTTTAATGATGGCGACAATGCTGCTCGCCTAGTGAGCCCGAGTGAGGCACCGCGGGTGCAGATGGATCAAGTATTTAGGGATGGGTTTTCACAAGCAGGTTACCGCGTCGATCCGAGTTCAGTAAAACACCTGCAGATCCAGCTAGAACAGTTACTCACCGACGTTGATGAAGGCACCTTTGGCTTTGAAGCAAATAGCCAGATTGTTATCAATGTAATAGCACAAAATACCAATCAGTCGTTGACCAAGCGCTACCGTGCAAAAGGTTTGTTGAAAGGACCATTCAGTGCCGACTTCGCCACACTAGAACTTGAAATGAACAAGTTACTTGGTGAACTGACACACGATATTATTAACGACCCTGAGCTAAATCAGTTCATTCAGCAAGTAACAACCACTACCTGGCCATTAAATTAATACAGAAAAGGAAGATTATGAAATCTTGGATGATAAAATGTATTAGCCTAGTCGCAATACTACTCACACCGTTTGCCAATGCGGTTGATATTCAGCCCAATACGCTTTACCCACAAGTTGAATTTGATACTAGCATGGGAAAAATTGTGGTTGAGCTCGACAGAACTAGAGCACCGCTTACCGTTGATAACTTTCTTACTTATGTCGTGAAAGGTCACTACGACAATACTCTATTTCACCGCGTTATTGCAGATTTCGTTGTACAAGGCGGTGGTTTAGATTTAGAAAAAGAGGAACGACCAACGGGCGAGCCTATCGTCAATGAATCTGGAAATGGCCTATCTAATCTTACTGGTACTATTGCTATGGCACGAGAAAATGAGCCCCATAGCGCCACCAGCCAGTTTTACTTCAACGTGGTCGATAATGAAAAGTTAGACCCTTCATCTCGCCGCTGGGGCTACGCAGTATTTGGCGAAGTCACTTCAGGGATGGAAGTATTAACCGCAATGGCTTTAGTGCCAACAGAGTTTAATACCAAGCTCGAATGGCCCGACTTTCCTGTTGAAGATATCATCCTTAAGCGGGCTAAATTATTACCTAGGAACTAATTAACAAACTCCTTATGGATATTTTATAAATCATTCAAAAATATTGAGCAAAAAATCTAAAAGTCGTTATATACTGATATTGCTAAAGCAAAAGGAGGCGGTTCAATGACACCAAACCAGTTCATTGATGATAAAGCGCCCCAGCTGGCTTTCTACGGAAAAGCGTTTTTAAGTAATCAACTCGATTTCAATGAAATCCAGCTATATCTATGGGACACCCTAGAAGAATGGCAGATGTATGACCATCAGGGTGATGCGCAAACGGATATGGAACGTGTGTTTTGGCACCTACTGCATTCCTTCGATAGATGGCCCAGCTGGGCAATCAGAGGTAATCAGTTCTTGAGGCAACAGGTAGACGACTGTTGCGACTACCTAAGTATTGGCGGTCAAATACCTCAAGGATGTGTAGGGATCAGGCCTTAGTTCTTATCTAAAGCTAAAACTAAAAGCTACACCCCAAGCCCAAACCTATCCGGTTTGGGCTTTTTAGTGGGCTAAATCTATTCACCATCGTACAATTTGCCCTCCACACCAGTATCAATGAATAGTTAGCGAGTTAGAACTGTATTATACCAATTGCATT
>NZ_JBFRMK010000167.1:0-10519 GCF_041470405.1 Shewanella sp. 10N.286.45.A1 | reverse complement strand
ATACTGATTGGTATAAATGCTTCTATTGTGAGCATCTTCGGCTAGAGAGGTATAAAAAAGCCAGAAGGAAAGTTCTGGCTTGTTGAGTTATCTATTAAGTCTAGCTAGTGCTGATCATCCGCACGGCCATGGAACTGCAGCCCTTCGTATGGAGTGTCGGTTTGCGCTTCAACAGCGGTATGGTACAGACCGATCGTAAACATACTGCCCTTACCCACCGTAGAGGTCACATCTATAGTGCCACCGATACGTTTGATGATACCGTAGCTTAATGATAACCCAAGGCCAGTACCATCTTTGCGAGTAGTGTAGAAAGGGTCAAAAATACGGTTTAGTTCCTCTTCCGGGATCCCTTTGCCCTCATCTTCTATTTCAATTTTAACGCCAACTGGGTCACCTCTTTGCACCCAGTCATAGGTGCGGATCCAGATCTGCCCCTTATCGTTAATCGCATGAGCAGCATTAACAACAATATTAATAAGCACCTGCAATAGCTGGGGTCGATTAACTTGAATTGGATAACTTGCGTTGAGCTCTTGGTGCAGTACCACTTCTTGTTTTTGTATTGAGTGACGAACAAGCACCAACATCTCTTCGATAATCGGCGTGATCTGATGCATCTCTAGCGGCGCATTAAACTCACCTGGACGACTATATTGCAGCAAACTGCGAATAATAGTACTGATACGACCGACCTGTTGGATAACCAGTTCAATCTCCTCTTCAACAACATCAGCATTGTCACCAAGTTCGTATTTCAGTAGCTCCATATTGCCAAGAATAACCGCAGTGGGGTTATTAATCTCATGAGCGATACCAGCAGTCAGCTCACCAAGTGCTGTTAGCTTTTCATTGATAACCAGTTGCTGGCGAGTCTCATTAAGCAAGGCGACGTTGGCTTGTAGTTCTTCGGTTTTTTCTTGCAAGCTGCGAGTGCGCTCTTCAACTTTAACCTCGAGTTGCTCTGCCGCGGCTTGAATTTGAGTATTACGCCGCTGCAGCAGATCAAGCATGCGATCGAACTGCTCAGCCAAGTTAGACAACTCGTTACCGCTATCGAGTCCTAAGGAGCCAATGCGAAGATTTCGTCCTGATTGCACCGCTTTCACTACATGGTGAATACGCTCAATAGGTTGTAATAGGCTATAGGCACCACGGTAAACTAACCAACCAGAAACCAGTAATACCAGCATCAAGATGGTACCCAGTTCAATAATATTCAGTAGATAGTTATGAATAAAGGGTGATTCAGAGAAACCGGTATAGATCATCCCGATACGTCTGCCTTGCACATCCTCTAAGGGAGCGTAAGCAGAGATGAACCAATCATTAAATACAAAGGCTCTATCTACCCATAATGAGCCTTGATTCAAGACTTTTTCGCGCACCTCGGATGACACTAAACTACCAAGCGCCCGACCACGTTTATCATCATCTTTAGGGAAGAAATGCAGCGGGACGTTAGTACTGACACGAATATTATCGAGGAAGATGGTCACCGTACCAATAGAGCGCTCTGGCAAAGTGCCTTTGTCATAAACCAGATCGCGAATATGGTCGACAATACGGGTATCTCTATTGAGTAAGATTCCGCCATCTAAATACCAAGCCACATGGCCATCGGCATCAGGAATAGGCAATAAGCTGCGGCTTAACAAGCCTCGCTTTTCCTCAACTTTACTCGGTTCCTGTGCCCGCTGAGTTTTCATCACGGTCACTTTTGCTCGTTCAGCCAGTGCAGGATCGATACGGGACAAACGACTCGGCGATAACACCATCAAACCTGAAAACGGTTTGTCGTCTTCAATATGTGGCAGCATCTGCCGCAGATCAGGGTCGGCTGCCGCTTCAGCGACAGTAATCAAGCGCAGAAAATCGAGATCTAACTCAGTTTTGGTAAGCGCTAACTGCTGCTGCAATGCTTTCCTTGTTGCACGTGCATTAGGATCTAGCTCTCGAAACTCATTTTGAAAACTCCAAGACTTCATCACCAATTCAAGTCGTTTCTCTTGAATTGTTTGCACTGACTCCAAGGTATTATTGGCGACAGTTAAGTCCGCCTTTACTTTCATAAACAGTTGTTTACCGGTGTAACTGATATTCCAATAGATGGTAATAAACACTAGGCTGACAAGTGTTAATAAGATCGGTAACAAGGTGAGAATAAGAATGCGATAACGCACCTTAGCCTGCATCTGCTGCCAACTAACACCAAATATATTGGAAAAAAATGACACCTAAACTCTCCTGCCCAATGGCTTATTCTTCAATATTCTTTTCACCGCCAAACCACTCTTTATACTTGCGGTCTAGCGTTTTACGCGATACACCAAGATCTCTTGCTGCTGCTGATTTATTACCACCGTGTATATCGACAACGCGGGTCACATGGTCACGTTCAACATCCTTTAACGCCCATTGCAGCGGGTAACCAGATTCTGCCACCATCTCAGCTTTAGGCTGGGCTTTCCAGTACTCTGCAGGTGGCTTGCCGAGCAATATACAGCGTTCAATCATATTTCGCAGCTCACGGATATTACCTGGCCACTCATGTTGCTGCAGTTTAAGCATATCTTCATGACTCCACACCACCTCTTTAACGCCAAGCTCCGAGGCTAACTGGCAGGTAAAGTGATGGGTCAGCTCTACAATATCTTCAGGTCTATCACGCAGTGGTGGGATCACAATATCAAGCACGTTGAGGCGGTAATAGAGATCGCGTCTAAAGTTACCCTCTTCAACCTCCTCAGATAGTTTGCGGTTAGTTGCCGCGAGTACCCGGACATCAATATTAATCTCTTTCTCGCTACCTACCGGTCTAATGGTTCTTTGCTCTAACACTCGCAGTAACGCTGTCTGCATTTTTAGCGGCATCTCGCCAATCTCATCGAGAAAAATAGTACCGCCCGAAGCAAAACTAAACAAACCTTCGCGATTACCTTTTGCGCCAGTAAAAGAGCCCGCGGAGTGACCAAATAACTCACTTTCTAATAACTCTGGGGCAATGGCACCACAGTTAACCGCCACAAATGGTCCTTGGCGACCACTCAATGTATGCAGCTGTCTGGCCACCAACTCTTTACCTGTGCCAGACTCACCTTCAATCAATACCACGGCATTGGTTGGTGCCACACGCGCAATGACATCCTTCACCTCAGTCATCGCATCGCTTTGGCCAATAATGGTAGAAGATTGATTAAAAGAGACTTCGCGGCGCAACATTAAGTTTTCACGCTTGAGTAAACGTCGCTCGATACAGCGATCGACGGCTTTCATCATCTGCTCTAGATGGAACGGTTTCATAATAAAGTCAGATGCACCTGCGCGCAGTGCTTTTATTGCCACATCCATATCGGCATAACCGGTCATAAAGATGATGTCAGAACGTCGCTCTTGATCATTGAGTGCTTCGTGCCATTCAATGCCCGAACGCCCAGGTAAGCGAATATCCACAATGAGCAGATCAAAATGACAGCGTGAGCGCAACTGTTCTGCGTCCTCAACACTAGAAGCGGTCTCCACCAGCGCAAACTTCTTTGCCAGCGCCTTTTTCAAAAAGCTGCGCATACCAGGTTCATCGTCGACAATTAGTACTGATACGGCGGAAGGAATTGGCTTCATAGTATTTACTCTCTGGCTCATCTTGTCTTAAACAGGACATTTTGACTCATAATGAACAAAGTCTACCACCTAACGGCCGCAAATAGGTCACTATGAACCACGGTTTAGCGACGTTGGGACATATTGTCTGACTGTTTTTTAATAAGCATGGGATCAAGCTCACACTTAAGCGACTGATGTGATACAAAATCCTCGAATATATAAATGGCATCAAACTTGCTCTTGGTTACACAAGTGATTTCACTTTTCAGTGGGTACTCAGGTATAGAGCAACCCATAAATATTTGCCAAGGAGTAAAAATGTTAAACCTTAAACGCGTTATTGGTCTTGCTGTGACTGCTGCATTGTTTGTTGGAATGCCTGTTCAAGCCAATGAAGTTATTAAGCTAGCAACCACTACTAGTACTGAAAACTCAGGCTTGTTGAAGAATCTACTACCGACTTTCGAAGCCGAATCAGGTTATAAAGTACAAGTGATTGCAACTGGAACAGGTAAAGCCCTTAAACTTGCTCGCCAAGGTGATGTTGATGTTGTAATGACACATGCACCAGCAGCTGAAGCTAAGTTTGTTTCAGAAGGTTATGGCAGACTTCCACGTGGGATAATGGAAAACGATTTTGTTATCTTAGGTCCAAAAAATGACCCTGCTAAAATTCGCCCGAGTGATTCAGCTGAAGCGGCATTTGCCAAAATAGCTAAATCAGGCGCGCCTTTCATTTCTCGTGGTGACAACTCAGGCACCAATATGAAAGAGCTTATTCTTTGGAATAAAGCTGATGTTAAGCCAGACTTTGCTGGCTATACTTCTGTTGGCCAAGGCATGGGTAAAACACTATTAATGGCAAACGAATTACAAGGTTATACACTTTCTGACCGTGGCACTTTTGTTGCTTACTCAGGTAAGATTGACCTAGCAGTAGATTTTGATGGTGGCAAAGCACTCGCGAACCCGTATCAAATTATGCTGATCAATGCTGAAAAATACCCAGATTTGAACCACAAAGGGGCTAAAGCATTAAGTGATTGGTTGATCAGCGCAGAGGCGCAAGGGATGATCAATAACTACAAAGTTCAGGGAGAACAATTGTTCAAGGCAACTTATAGCGAATGAATGAAGGCTGGTTAGCCCTAACACAGCAGGCGTTAAGCCTGCTGTTTTCATTGGATCCAGAAGTCTGGTCCATTATATCGGTATCTTTTTCAGTATCATTTGCAGCATTAGCTATCACCTTGCTGCCCTCTATGGTACTCGGTTTTCTGCTGGCTTTTTCTCGCTTCCGCGGCCGCTGGCTTATCACTAATCTGATTCAAACCCTGCAATCTGTTCCCACTGTTGTCATCGGACTATTAGTCTACCTACTGCTCACTCGCATGGGACCACTTGGCGATCTTAAATGGTTATTCACCCAAAAAGGCATGATTTTAGGGCAGATGATGATTTGTGCGCCGGTACTTGTCGCCATGAGCCAAGCCGCATTCACTAGTGTTGACCGCCGAGCATGGGAAACCTCTCGCACACTAGGTGCACCGTGGTATAGCGCTATCTGGGCCGTTTGCCGCGAGTTAAAAGTGCCACTATTACTCGCTATCATCGCTGCATTTAGCCGTATTCTGACAGAAGTGGGTTGTTCGATGATGGTTGGCGGCAACATTGCCGGTGTCACCCGAAATATCCCAACTGCTATCGCCCTAGAAACCAGTAAAGGTGACTTTGCTCAAGCCATTGCGCTTGGCCTAGTCCTGCTAGTGTTAGCACTAGTGCTAAACTTTGCCTTAGGTACCCTAAGAGGCAAAGCTGAGCCGAGGAGTCATTAATCAGCATGGCAAAAATTATTGCACAAGATCTTGAGATGCGATTTGGTGATAAACATCTGTTTAGTGCCGCTGAACTGATATTTTCACAGAACCAAGTTATCCACCTTCAAGGTGATAATGGCTGTGGCAAGACCACATTAATGAAATTACTGGCGGGATTGATTAAGCCTACTCAAGGGCAAGTGCAAGCGATTGGCTACGCACTCGCCCCTTGGTGGCGTAGTAACACAATCGTAGGTAAAGCACTTTACCTACATCAACATCCGTATCTATTTGATGGCACAGTGCTTTATAATCTCACCTACCCAAAAGCATTCTCTGATAATGATAAGGCAAAACTGAGTGCTCGCACTGAGCAAGCAATTGAGATGGCGCAGTTAGGCCACTTGTTGAACCAATCAGCCTCAAGTTTATCGGGTGGTGAGCGACAAAGATTGGCCATTGCACGTGCTTGGATTGTCGAGCCTAAACTCATGATGCTCGATGAACCGACATCAAACATGGATAAGCACTCGCAACATCTGGTATTGCAGATGGTCGCCGACCTTAAAAAACAGGGTACAGGCATGATCATTAGTAGCCATCAGTCGTGTATGCTGACCCAAATATGCGACCATGTATGGCTAATCGATAACAATAAAATAAGCAATAATGATAAGGTGCCTGAAGCACCACCTACATTAGCAGTTCATATTAATCCCAATATGCTAAACAATATGGCCTAATTGCCGTACTAAAATTGCTACCTCGCCAGCATTAAGTTGCTTCGCGTCGGAGTATGATTGCTATTGTTAAGTAAGCCCCTAATAACAGGAAGAAGTGATGACGATAACGATCGATGCAGTGATCCTCGCCGGCGGTATGGCCAGACGTATGGGCGGCAACGATAAAGGCTTAGTTGAATTAGAAAGCCAGCCGATGATAAAACATGCAATTGACAGGATAAATCCTCAAGTTAAGGAGATCCTGATCAACGCAAACCGTAATCAAAAGGTGTATTCTGAATTCGGCTTTGAGGTCATCAGTGATCAAGACAGCGGCTATCTTGGCCCGTTAGCAGGCATGATCACTGCAATGAGTCACACACAAGCAGACTATTTAATGGTCGTGCCTTGCGATTGCCCGTTGTTACCGAGTGATTTAGTCAGCAGAATGCTGGCGCAGTTAACCGCGGAAGATGCAGAGCTTGCAGTTGCAAGCGATGGTAAACGCGAACAACCCGTAGTGATGTTATTAAAGCCGAGTTTACGTGCATCAATGAAAGCATTTTTAGATGCTGGCGAACGCAAAATTGATTTTTGGTACGCCAAGCACAATTACGTAGTGACTGATTTCAGCGACCAGCCGAATGCCTTTATTAACGTCAATACGCCAGAACAAAAGCAGCAACTTAGCGAAGCTATCGCCAACGAAAAGAATAACCTGAGGTGTAAATGAGCATACCTTTTACTAATCCGTTACCTATTCCCGTTCTCGGATTTTGTGCCTACAGCGGCACCGGCAAAACCACTTTATTAAAGCAATTGATCCCAGAGCTTAACCGCCGTGGTGTTCGCCTCGCTGTTATCAAGCACGCTCATCATAATTTTGATGTCGATATTCCAGGCAAAGACAGTTACGAAATGCGTAAAGCCGGCGCCAAGCAGATGCTAGTTGCCTCCCATGTTCGCTGGGCATTAATGACTGAAGATGCACGTGACTCTGATCCAGAGCTGCCTCATCTTTTAAACCAAATTGAAGCAGACAAAGTCGATATCGTCTTGGTTGAAGGTTTTAAAAAGCTCGAACTGCCAAAAATTGAGTTGCACCGCGCCGCACATGGTAAACCGTTCATCCATACTCATGATGACAACATTCAAGCGATTGCTTGTTGCGATGAAACCGAGTTGCCACAAGAGCTAAAACGTTTAGATATTAATAATGTGCCGCAGATAGCCGATTATGTCTGTGACTACATTGCCAGCTGGAAGCCATGCCCTATCGATCTGCCAATGGCGCCTAGCTGTGGTTGTGAACTCGATAACAGCACCACGCTGTCGGTACGCCAAGGCATAGATAAAATTCTCTCTTACGTTAATCCAGTCACCGCGACTGAAACCGTTGCACTTGATGAGTTAGAAAATAGAGTACTCGCTAGTGATGCGATCTCGCCCGTTAACGTGCCGCAGCATACCAACTCAGCGATGGATGGCTACGCCTTTAAACTCGCTGCAGACGGCCAAGCTTATAAGATGGTTGGCGAAGTCATGGCAGGCCACGCATACGCAGGCACCATTCAAGCCGGTGAAGCTGTCCGCATTATGACAGGCGCTCCAGTACCTGCTGGCGCAGATACCGTGCAATTGCGCGAATTGGCTAACGAACAAGATGGCCAAGTGCGCTTTGAAGGCGAGATGGCTTTAGGCCAACACGTCAGACAGGCGGGTGAAGATATTGCCCAAGGCGCAACCGCGCTTGCTGCCAATACTCGACTGCATGCTGCAGAGCAAGGTCTAGTGGCATCCCTTGGTTTTGGTGAGCTGCCTGTCTTTAAGCGTCCAACTGTTGCAGTGTTCTCCACGGGTGATGAAGTTTGCCAACCGGGTGAGCCATTACAAGCAAACTGTATTTTTGATTCCAACCGCTACACCATCAAGTCGATGGCGAAGAAACTCGGTTGTGAAGTGATTGATTTAGGCATTATTCAAGACTCTGAAACTGCGCTAGCAGATGCACTGAAAAGCGCCGCCAAGCAAGCTGATATCGTTATCAGTTCAGGTGGTGTATCGGTCGGCGATGCCGATTACATTAAAACGATACTCGAGCAGGTTGGCCAGATTAACTTCTGGCGGATTAACATGCGTCCGGGTCGCCCACTGGCCTTTGGTCAAATCGATAACAGCTTGTTCTTCGGTTTGCCGGGGAACCCCGTTGCAGTGATGGTGTCGTTCCTGCAATTTGTACAACCCGCCATTCGCAAGCTTGCGGGTGAGCAAGACTGGACACCGACTATGGTGCCAGCAACCACAGATAAACCACTGCGCAGTAGAGTCGGTCGTACCGAATTTATGCGCGGGATCTACCATCTAGCCGCTGATGGTAAGTTACATGTAACCACAACAGGTGCTCAAGGCTCAGGGATGCTTAGCTCAATGGTAAAAGGAAACTGTCTCATCGTGATAGGTGAAAAAGATGACCAGTTACAACCAGGTGACACAGTTTATATCCAACCTTTTGCCGACCTGTTATAGAGGTCATGTAGGTAAGTAGTATGAGTTTGATCGTTGATAACTTTGGCCGCACAGTCGAATACCTGCGACTGTCGGTCACCGACCGCTGTGATTTTCGCTGTGTGTACTGCATGAGCGAAGATCCATGCTTTTTAAGCAAAGAGCATGTACTTAGTCTTGAAGAACTCGCATGGGTTGGCCAAGCTTTTACCGAATTAGGCGTGAAGAAAATTCGCCTAACCGGCGGTGAACCATTAGTGCGCACCGACTGTGACCAATTAGTCAAACTGCTCGGTAAGTTACCGGGACTTGAAGAGCTGTCGATGACCACCAACGGCTCACGCTTAACCCGCTTTGCCCAAGAGATGCACGACTCAGGGCTCAATAGACTTAATATTAGCCTAGATACCCTCAAGCCTGATCTGTTCACTAGCCTGACCCGTAACGGTAAAGTCGATCGTGTAATAGCAGGTATTGACGCCGCATGTGCAGCTGGCTTTAAGAAGATTAAAGTTAACGCCGTTATTCTGCGTGGTCAGAATGATGATGAAGTACTCGATCTCATCGAATTCTGCCGCGAACGCGAACTTGATATAGCCTTCATCGAAGAGATGCCGTTAGGCGTTATTGATGAGCGTAAGCGCAGTCGTCACTGCAGCAGTGAAGAGATCAAAGCGCTAATTCGTGAGCGTTATGAGCTAAATATATCGAATCGTCGCACTGGCGGCCCTGCACGCTATTACACCATGCCCGGCAGCGATATTCATGTTGGCTTTATCTCACCTCACAGCAATAACTTCTGTCACGAATGTAACCGCGTACGCGTGACAGTTGAAGGGCGTTTACTGTTATGTCTCGGTAACGAGAACTCCGTCGACTTAAAAGCGATTGTGCGTGAATTCCCCGGTGACATCGAAAAGCTGAAAACCGCGATCCTCGATGGTATTAAGCACAAGCCCAAAGAGCACCATTTTGACCCTAACGGCGAAACCCAGATCCTTAGGTTTATGAATGCCACAGGCGGTTAGGCATTAACGGTTGTTTGAACGGTTATTGTCGCTTTGTTTGTTTCGCTGGTTACAGTCATTACAGTGTTAGATTGTCAGCTCAAGAGTCATAAACATAAAACCCGACGTAAAGTCGGGTTTTGTTTGTCTGAGCGTGATTGTTTGGGATACATTTAGGTTTGATCGCATAAAAGCAGCACTAGACGGGCTAAAAAAGTGGGTTGTACAATGTCGAAAATAGAGATTTAACCAACTGTTTTAATTTTGTTTTAAATTCTTATCATGTGTTTTTACGACTAAAAGATTTAGCACTAACGAGATGAAGTAAGGCATCTATTCTCTTATGAACATTATTATCTGAGTAGGTATTTCTACACAAAAGTACAACCAGCATTATGAGGATACTTTTAGTCTCCATAAATATGGAATCCTCTTGCATATAAACTAATATATAGAAAATCAAAACTGATTGAATGATTGCGCCGATTAACCAGCTATATTTCGATGGCTTAAGAGATTCGATCTCTAATATAATTTTGTCATGTCTATCTTCCGTAATCGCTTTCAATATTGCTTCTGATTTATCTTGGTTCATACTCGATATCTTCCTTGAACACATAACAGCTTATTAAACCGCAGTAGTGATAACATCATTACCCGTGCAGCACTTCTATTACCAATGCGCCTTGATAATATTCTTTATTTTAATATAACCTATTGTTTTAACATTTTAAATTAAATTTACGAGGACAATGTCGATGAGCGATTCTATTATCATTGACAGGAGCACTCTGATGGAATTTCGATATAACATGGATGAGGATTAGTGACCATATTTACAGCTTCTACGTATCCGTCTGGCGAA
>NZ_JBFRMK010000166.1:0-659 GCF_041470405.1 Shewanella sp. 10N.286.45.A1 | reverse complement strand
CAGCCTAATATACTGTTAGTCCTTTTAAGATAACTTTTAATGGAGTGCCTACAAATGGAAGTGGAAGAATCAGAACATCTAGAAGAATTGGGGAAAAAACAACTAGAGTTGTTTAACGAAATCAGGACTGAGAGTGAAAGGGCTTGCGTCATCGTGGGAGCAGCAAATATTGATGCACTGTTAGATAAGCTTATTACAAAAGCTTTGTTACCTGTAAATGAAAAAAAACAACTGTGTTCTGAAAGCAATGCATTTACGACGTTTTCAGCTAAATTGAACCTCGCTCACCAATTGGGTTTGATTGATGATGCTTTATTTTTTCAGGTAAACCTGCTGAGGAAGATTAGAAATGATTTTTCTCACAACTTGTCGGGGTGCAGATTGACTGAGGCACCACACCTAAACCGCTATCAAGACTTACTTAAATCCATATCAAAATGCCCAATGTATAAGCGGATGCCGAAAGGGTTTCCTGATGGAAACATTGATGAGCCTGAACATGTACTGACAATGAAATTAATGATCGTTTACTTATCATCAATAATTTCGTCTCTCATCTACTTTGTTGAGCCCGTTTATAACGAAAACCTAGATACTATAAAGCAACTGAGAGAGTCTAGTGCTAGTAATGGGCAACAGGGCTAACGTATAAGGATAGG
>NZ_JBFRMK010000165.1:0-1116 GCF_041470405.1 Shewanella sp. 10N.286.45.A1 | reverse complement strand
CCTAAAAAGCGTAAACTCTTACGTCGATATTAACTATATAAAGGTATCACTCGGGCTTGTTCAACACTTGGGATAAGGACGCGGCTGCGCGCGGCCTATCCTTATACGTTAGGTTTTTTACCACCAAACAAAATTAGTACTTTTGTAACCAATATTTTAGGTCGTTAAAATCTTTAAGATCTAAATGGTTCTCGGCCATTTTAGCTTCTTTAACAGCATCTTTTGAGAAAAAACCAGTTGTAACTATAATACTTTTTGTTGCTTGCCTTAATTGATGAACACCCATAACCTCTCTAATAATTCCAACGCCAACTTTATTTTCTGGAGCATATTTTTTACATTCAATGTGAGTTAAATAACTGCATACTGAATTTTTAATGTATGCAATGATATCTCGTCCTCCGTCTCTAGTTGCTTTTGTTAACTCAACATCGAATCCCATGTCTTTTAAAATAGCGGCTACCAATTCTTCAAATTTTCTTGGGGATAGATCATACATTTTTTCAGGATGCTTCTTAAGGTATGTCTTTATTTGCGTATCAATTGTGGTTATTACAACCTGTTCTTCTTCATCAGGAGTTTCTGTTGAATCAGAATACAGTTTTTCTTTAAAAGTACCTTGCTCATTTAACCCAACCATAGTTGAGACAATCTTACTTTCAGCTTCAGCTTGAGAAGTTAGGCTTACTTCACTTTCTATACATCGATATATATCATCTTCGTCTTTTGCAAGAACAACATAAGACCAATCTTTATCTATAGGGTCTTTAATTACAGTTCCAGCGATATCCATTTCTGTTGACTCAAACCAAGCTCTTTCTGGAAAAAAGCCCACCTTTTCAATGTTTAGAGAATCGAATTTATTTCTTGAAATTTGCTGAATACTCATTGATTTCCTTAAAACCTAACAGTATATTAGGCTGAATTCCGAATAAGAACAGTCAGCCTAGTTAATCCAACGCTAATAAGGTAACCTTAAATGTCCTTTTAATCAATGCCTTAATAGGCATATTGCTGTGAGTCCACTGACTCTGCTGATAGTGAAAGTCAGAATTTGCATATTTGTGATGTAGTGCTACGTAGATACTGGTTAAAGGTACTTATAAACAACCACTT
>NZ_JBFRMK010000164.1:0-305 GCF_041470405.1 Shewanella sp. 10N.286.45.A1 | reverse complement strand
ACAGTCAGCCTAGTTAATCTCACGCGAACAAGGTAACCTCAAATACACTTTAAATCAACAACTTAACAAGAACCTTACTGCTAACCCACTGACCCTTCTGATGGTGGAAGCCAGAATTTACTTATTTGTGACGTGAATTGATTTGATTTAACTATTGGGTAGAAATGTTTTTAAACAGCCACTTAGCAGTTGTTAACTCTAAGTCGCTTTCCTTATTACACCAAAATAATGCTGAAAATTCACAATGCTTATTGTGACTGTTTATATGTACAGCTAGTGTAAAGATGCGCTATGTCATCAAAAGA
>NZ_JBFRMK010000163.1:0-24662 GCF_041470405.1 Shewanella sp. 10N.286.45.A1 | reverse complement strand
ATGGCTGGCTAGTGATTATCTTGACTAAGTTCCAGTATAAGAGATTAGGCAAATCTGTGGCGCTAGAGTGTTTATTGAAAATCACGCAATATAAGCATCTTAAAACTACTTGAATAGTGCCTACATTACCCCCATCTAATTTATATGGCTAGATGGAGTGAAAATGGATTTACTTAACTCAATTGGTATAAAGGATGTGCTTCTTCAATACTGTGTTGGAGCTATTATGTTTCTTATTTTAGTTAACTGTTTGTATAAAATGGTTATTTGGGGTAAGAAAATGTCCAAAGGAGCATTTATATTTTTGGCTATTTTTCCTTTAATTTCAGTTTTTCCGATCCCTCCTCCTGCATTTAAAAATGTGGAAAAAGCGAAACAAGAGCAACATAAGAGAAACGAGGATAGCGGTGATCCGCCAGATGAAGAGTTAGATTGATTATAGCTATGGTAAATTAAGTCACTAAGCCTTTTAATTCTTCATTTCAAATTTGTACCCGGTAAATATCAATCTAACTCAAACTTAACAATCAAAAGGATAATTGCATGATTTTCAAGGAAGAATCAGTATTTAAAACAATAATACTATGTATGCTGACGTTAGGGGGATATTTGATGTATAAATTGTATACATTTTCAGAGCAAATTAATGAAAATACAGAAATGAAAATTTCAAAATTATTTATCACTATAACTATTATTTTGTTCTCGGTCTCACTTACTACTCTTGCTGTTGGTTTGTTTTATTTACCTGAGAAGAAAATTTTAATCAGTTCCCTAGGCTTACATGTTTTTTCTACAGTTTTTGATATTTCGTGGATATTAATGGTTCGTAATCGAATGAATCTAATCACTGGCGCCAAAAAAGGTGAGCCTCTGTGGTTGGATCCACTTAAAACTTCACTATTACATGTTATTTATATGCAACATAAGATAAACCAGGGCATGAGCAAAGCTCCAAGTAAAAACTTCTATTAGGTGGCTAAAGCTTTAGATTGGCATTATCTCACATCCGATTGCCATACTTTCCCTAATGAGACTAATCACTTTAAGAGCTCTGACTCTAAATGATTCCTGTCCAATAATAAGTTAGCGACTAAAGTGTGCTTACTCGTTATTCATCTGATTTGGGCTGTGCAAGCTTCTAAATCATAGATGATTTAGTAGAGCCTATAGGGATATATTTACGGCGGCTTGCAAAAGCTCTAGGCAGGTGAAATGCATATGATTGCGATACATTCTCTTGACCTACCTTTAAACTTTTGATGATGACTCGCTTTTATCCAAAAAGTCAGCAGGTATGCTGACTCACGATAAACTATCGTTTATCACCGTAGTCTACCGAAGGCTGCTCATCGCGTTGCAATAGTTGATTAATCACCTCCTGCTGGCCTACCAATAGCTTGCCGTTGGATTCATTCATCTGCTTGCTCTCTTTGACCAATGAAATCAAATTATCCCACAACATCGACACTTGCTCTGACACAGGTTCTGGTAATCGCTCAATCAAAGAGCGCATTCCACCAGCTGTCGCTTCAAAGCCTAAAGACTTGAGCATACGGCGGCGCTCACCAGCTTTTATCATTAGGTTATGGCACAAACGAGACTGGTGCTCATTGTGATGATGTAAGCCTTGATTATCTCGACTTTGCATCAGTTCTCGCTGACGTTTTAACAAACTTTTAAGTTGTTTATATCCATCAATATCTTGGCGGATCCCGCGTACGATACCTTGAATAGTTTCTCGCTTAGTACTCTTGCTGATTGGCTCAACCATGCTGCAACACCATTGCGTCTGTGACTTTATCAAGATTGAGATCAAAATTGCCGTCAATCAAACTTTGCCTCACTTCAGCGACCTTATTCATATCGACATCAGGTAGTTGCTCAAGCCGTGACTTAGCATGAGCAATAAGCTTGCAGTCATCGCTGACTACCGCTGCTGCCTTTGCAACATCAGAACTTGGCTTTAAAGGCTGGACAGTGCCTCTGTTGCTCTTGCTTGTGCCCATTTCAGTGCTCATTGCACTATTAATTTTGTTAATTTCCATTTGGCTCGCCTTCAAATACGCCCACTATAGGAAGTAAAGCGACTGAGCAAATGCAATTCTGAAGGGAAAACTGGAGTTTTTTTTAACCAAAGCGCAGATATCTTGCGCTAAGGTAAAATGCGAGCATAAATGGCCATCAAAACAGGGTAGCGACCCGCCCTTTAGCGATAGGATAAGCGGAGATGACTTTGCCAGAACTCAAGTTACGCACTCGAATGGCTTCCCCCTCACCGCCCGCCTCTAGTGCCTCACCAGGCATATTGGCGTAGAAACCATTACTGCGCGCCTCGATAATAACCTTATCACCAATATTGACCCATTGAGGCTTGCCAAGTTGCTGGGCTTTTATAACACGATGACGGCGCAATTTACGCACCACTTGCTGACCCACAATCTGGTCGATATCGGTAACCAAATCTCGATCTGAAACAGAGAGTTTGACCAGCTGCCACTCAATATCGGAGGCCAAAATATGTTCGCCACGCTTAATCGCTCGCTTGGCAACAGGTAAGCGGGCGCTTACGTTAACCCCAGCCCTAACATAGAGACTCCACCGAGGTTGTTGACAGCTCACCTTGCGCTGCACATTGCCAAGCGGCACCGCACTCCCGCCTTCTATCACTAATGTTGTCTTACAGGATTTAAGCTTACTGGCGCCCGATGCCAACTTAACTTTAACCTTGCTATTAACCTGCAACAGACCTGCCTGTAGTTGCCACTCCTCAAGCTCATTAATAAGGCGTTGGCTGAGTTGCTGCTCGATCTGTATCGGCGCAGTTATCGCCTCTTGCGCTATAACCTGCTGCGGAAGTAAACAGGAAAAGATGAGCAGTAAACAGGAAATGTAGGTTCCGTTCACTAACAATGAAAACAAGTAAGGCATTGATAATCCTAAGCTAATACTGTTGGCACACTATTTGGATAGATAGGGGATAACTGAATTGTATTAACCATACTAGGAGTCGCAATGGCTATCAACCTCGAAGCCGCATTAGGCATTCATCCGCAAACATTAGATTTCAGGGTCGAGCGTAGCAAAATGCTAGCGGGCAACTTAGCCAATGCCGAAACTCCTGGTTATAAAGCACGAGACCTCGACTTTAAAGCAATGATGAGCCAGCTCAACGCTGGAATGCCTGCCAGTCGAGAATATCAAGAAAGCTATCGTATCCCATACCAAACCTCAGCGGATCAAAACACGGTAGAACTGGGTAAAGAACAAGCACGGTATTCACAAAATGCCATGGATTATCAAACTAGCCTGACATTTCTCAATATGAAAATTTCAGGTCTACGCTCCGCTATCGAAGGTCAATAGGCAACATTATGTCATTTTCAGAGATTTATCAGATTGCCGGAGCCGGCATGAATGCACAAACCATTAGGCTCAACACCGTTGCCAGTAACTTGGCAAATGCTGGTGCGGCTGCAGAAAGCCCAGACCAAGCGTTTCGTGCACTTAAACCTGTGTTCTCAACTATCTACAAGCAAACACAAGAGGGGCAAGTGGCTGGGGCTCACGTTGAAGTATCCGCAGTGGTCGAAACCGATGCACCATTGGATTTACGTTATGAACCCGATCATCCCTATGCTGATGAACAAGGTTACGTCGCCTATTCAAACGTTAATACCGTTGAAGAGATGGCTGACATGATGGCTGCCAGCCGTTCATTTGAAACCAGTGTCGAAGTGATGAACCGCGCTCGCTCTATGCAACAAGGTTTACTACAGCTAGGAGCCAAATAATGAATGTTACTTCAGCCAGTAATGGCAGTGATGTCGCTAACTCAGCAGATGTTATGAACTCTCCCGGCAATGATGCGGCGGCGATTAAAAATGAGTTCATGACCTTGATGATTGCGCAAATTAAAAACCAAGACCCGACCAATCCAATTGATGGCACTGAGTACGTGACACAACTCGCTCAATTCTCTCAAGTAGAGAGTTTAGAGCAGATGCGCGCAAATCAGTCTTCACAAATGGTGATGATGGAAAACCTTGGCATAGTGCAGTCAGCCAATCTTGTAGGCAAAAATGCCATGGTGCCAGCCTCTGAGTTCAGCATCGATGACACACCGCTAGACGGCAAAGTGTACCTCGGCAGTGCGGTTGAAAACCTCAGCATTGACCTGGTCGATGAATTTGGCGATGTGGTGCACACCATTGAGTTGGGTCCACAAGAAGCTGGTGATACTGCATTCACTATTGACCCTGCAGCCCATGGCCTTGCACCCGGTGATTACAGTGTCGTCGCCAATACCACTAACGGTGAAGATACCGCTACCGCAGACACCTTCATTAAAGCCGAAATCGAAAAAATACATTTTGTCAGCGCCTCTGGAATGATGATGGCAGAGCTTGGCAATGGTCTAGGCACGCTGTCAGTGCTTGAAATCTCTGAAGTCTCATAACTTGTTAGCAAAGGATTAATCGATGTCTTTCAATATTGCGTTAAGTGGCCTACAAGCGACCACACAAGATCTAAATACTATCAGTAATAACATTGCTAACTCTTCAACTGTCGGCTTTCGCAGCGGGCGCAGTGAGTTTTCAGCTATCTATAATGGCGGACAAGCTGGCGGTGTCAATGTGATGTCCACCAGCCAAAACTTCTCAATGGGTGGCAGCTTAACTTATACCGGTCGTCAGCTTGATATGGGGATCCAAGGAGACGGCTTCTTTGTGCTTAGCAGCCAAGATGGTAATACCATGTACGCTCGTGCGGGGATGTTCAACCAAGATGCCAATGGTTTTGTGACCGACCCGGCGGGCAATCGTCTACAAGGCTATTCAGTCGGTGCAACAGGCAACTTGCAAACAGGTAATGTTACCGACTTACAAGTTGAAGCTGGCGCCCTTCCCGCTAAGGCAACGTCTACTATCGGGCTTATCTCAAATTTAGACGCGCGCGTTGATAGCATCGATACTGTCGCTAATCCATTCGATCCAGACAATGCCGCCACTTACCACTCATCAAGCACCGTTGCCGCCTATGACTCACTCGGTAATGAGCATGCGCTGACTCAGTACTATGTCAAAACAGCCGATAATACTTGGTCTGTTCACTACATGATGGACGACGTTGATGTGACTCCTGCTGGCGGACATCAGCTGACTTTTGACTCTGACGGTATGTTAACCGGTGGCGATTCACTGACACTCAACATCGCCGACCCTGCCATTATTGGTGGGGCATCCACATTGAATTTAGCACTGGGTTACGACAAGAGCACTCAATATGCCTCTGACTACAATAACTCAAGCTTGAGCCAGAACGGTTATACCTCTGGTGAACTCAACGGTATTCGTTTAGATGAAAGCGGTATGCTTTTTGGCACTTACACCAATGGTCAAGAGCAGCTGCAAGGCCAAGTAGTATTAGCCGACTTTAACAACCCCAATGGGCTTATTCCTGTGAGCAATAATGCATGGACTGCGACCAATGCTGCAGGCCAGCCAATCGTTGGCACACCAACTACCGGCACATTGGGTTCAGTCGCATCAGGTTACCTTGAAGGGTCAAATGTCGATACTACTGCAGAGATGGTGAGCTTGATGACTGCCCAGCGCAACTACCAGTCAAACGCCAAAGTGCTCGATGCAAACTCAACCATGCAACAAGCCTTGCTCAACGCAATCTAGGGATCATTCATGGACAGAATGCTATACACCGCAGCAACTGGCGCCGCCCGAGTGATGGAAGCACAAGCCATTCGCGCTAACAATTTAGCCAATGCTGACACCACTGGCTTTAAAGCGGATCTTGAACGCGTCAATGCCATGACCGTGGCAGCCACAGGCAACAGTCTGCAAACTCGCGTACTGGCTCAAACCCAAAGCAGTGGCTTTAGCCAGCAAAGCGGTGCACTCAATCCTACTGGCAGAACCCTAGATCTGGCGATTAATGACGCTGGCTTGTTTTCAGTCATGACCGATGATGGCGAAGGCTACACCCGCTCAGGTGCGATCGTGCCCGATGCTAATGGTCAATTAACCTTAGATGGCCGCCCTGTTGCCGGTGTCGATGGTCCTATCGTATTGCCAGAGTACCGCGAACTCTTCGTGGGTGACGATGGCAGGCTAAGTATCGTTGCCGATGAAAACGGCATCATCGAAGAGGTGGGCCAGTTAAAGCTGGTCAACCCTGACATGGACATCATGACTAAAGGTCTCGACGGCCTGCTATACACCCAAGATCGCCAACCATTGCTCGCCAACGATGAAGTGACCGTGAGTAGCGGGTTTCTTGAAGCAAGCAACGTGCAAGCTGTAGGTGAACTCATCGCTGCGATGGATCTAAGTCGACAATTCGAAATCCAAGTCAAACTAATGAAAAGCGCCGAAAAACTTGCAGAAGCAGGCAACAGGCTACTTAGAGATGCCTAGCGCAAATATAAAGGATTAAACAGATGCAATCAGCACTATGGGTCAGCAAGACAGGTTTGACCGCCCAAGATACCAAAATGACCACCATAGCCAACAACTTGGCTAACGTTAACACCACAGGTTTTAAGCGCGACCGTGTCGCATTTAACGATCTGTTTTATCAGGTACAGCGCCAACCAGGTGGCCAAGTTGATGAACAAAATGAACTACCTTCAGGCCTGCAGTTAGGTACCGGTACACGAGTTGTCGGTACCCAAAAGGTATTTACCTCTGGCGACATGCTGACCACTAATCAACAGTTAGATCTTGCGATTGAGGGTCAAGGCTTTTTCCAAATTGAAGAGTCAAATGGCGACATCAGTTTCTCGCGCGATGGGCAGTTTTACCGTAATAGCGACGGGCTAATGGTGACCTCTCAAGGCTTACCGCTAGTACCAAATATTGAGATCCCAGAAGAAGCACTCACTATCACCATCGCAACCGACGGCATCGTTTCTGCGCAGATGGCTGGCCAAGCGGATTCACAAGAACTAGGGCAAATCACCTTAGCTAACTTTACTAACCCAGCAGGGTTAGAAGCTCGCGGTAACAACTTATACCGTGAAACAGGAGCTTCAGGTGCAGCCATTGAAGGCGTTGCAGGCGACCAAGCACTCGGTCAAATTCGTCAAGGTGCCTTAGAGGGCGCCAACGTCAACGTAGTGGAAGAGATGGTGGAGATGATTTCGACGCAACGAGCCTACGAGATGAACGCCAAGGTGGTTTCGGCATCTGATGACATGCTCAAATTCCTAAACCAAGCCTTGTAATACTCGCTTAGGCAGATGGCTCAGATAGCGCTTAGCTCAACTAATTGACTCGAAAAGGATCACCATGCAACAACTACGGATAGGGTTTGGAATCGCAATGCTTGTGCTACTTTCAGGCTGTGTCGCGCACTTTCCTGAGCCAGATACCCAGCCAGGGAAACCTGAGTGGGCACCACCAGAAATTGACTACAGCCTACCCGATGCTAAAGATGGCAGCGTTTATCGCCCGGGTTTTATGTTAACCCTGTTTAAAGATAAACGTGCTTTCCGTGAAGGCGATATCTTAACTGTTGCCTTGGATGAAAAAACCTATTCAAGCAAGCGCGCTGACACTAAAACCAATAAAGCCAGCGGCCTGTCTATTGACGGCCAAGGAACCACAGGCAGTAATAATGTTAGTGGTAGTGGCGAAGCCAATATGGGACGCACCTTTAACGGTACAGGTTCGAGTACTCAGCAAAACCAGCTATCAGGCTCTATCACTGTTACCGTTGCTAAAGTTCTACCCAACGGTGCCCTGCTCATCCGCGGTGAAAAGTGGCTGCGACTCAATCAAGGCGATGAGTACTTACGCCTACTCGGTTTGATCCGTACCGATGATATTGGCAATGACAATACAATTTCATCGCAACGTATTGCCGACGCTCGAATCATCTACGGCGGCCAAGGTGCGATCTCTGATAGCAATCGCATGGGTTGGGCGTCACGCTATTTCAATAGCCCTTGGTTCCCATTATGAGACCTAGCTTAAACTTGGTGGTAGCACTCGATGAAATTCAGTAACTCTTTCTCCAACACTCATGTGGCTAATTTGATATCTCATTTTTCGCCGATGAACCTATTGCCAAAATTGTTCACTGGCAGACAGCGCTACCACGAAGGCGATAGCTTGATTGTTGTTTTGAACAACCATCCTCAGCATCAAGACTGCGAAACTATAAGCTCGGAAACCTCGGTTTCTAGCCAACGACTATCTAGCTCGATGATGGTAGAAGTCACCAAGATACTGCCAACAGGGGCGCTCTTTGTTAGTGGTAAAAAGTGGTTAAGTACTAGCGCAGAAAATGAGTATTTATACTTACTCGGGATCATCCAAGCCGATGATATTGGCACTAATAATGATGTTTCCTCACAGTGTATTAGTGATGCACGGGTACTTTACATCGGTGAAGATTGCCTGTCAGAGAGTGACCGCCTTGCTTGGACTTTACGCTACTTTAACAGTCACTGGGCTCCACTATGATGACCAATTTAAATGTTCAATCTTTAGGGTGTAGCAAATGAACAGAACCGCTCTTTTTTTAGTCGGCGTTCTACTCGGCTTAATACCATTATTTAATGCTCAAGCAGCGGTACAAAACCGTTACCTGATGGATATTGTCGATGTGCAAGGGATCCGTGAAAACCAACTAGTAGGTTACGGTTTGGTCGTGGGCTTAAACGGCACGGGTGATAGAACCCAAGTTAGGTTTACGAGTCAGTCGATCGTCAATATGTTGAAACAATTTGGGGTGCAAATCGATGACAAAATCGACCCTAAACTGAAAAACGTGGCAGCCGTAGCAGTACACGCTACGGTGCCAGCTCTCGCCAGCCCAGGGCAAACGCTCGATATCACCGTCTCTTCATTAGGTGATGCAAAGAGTCTGCGCGGCGGCACACTACTTATGACCCCGCTGCGCGCTGTTGACGGTGAGATCTATGCGGTGGCTCAAGGTAACTTAGTGGTCGGGGGCGTTTCAGCCCAAGGTCGCAACGGTACGTCGGTGACGATCAATGTCCCCACCGTCGGTAATATTCCTAATGGCGCACTATTGGAAGCATCAATGCACAGTAACTTTAACGAAACTGCGCAGATAGTCCTCAATCTTAGAGCGCCAAGCTTTAAAACGGCACGTAATATTGAGCGTGTCATCAACGACCTTTTTGGTCCCAGTGTTGCTGAAGCTGATAGCAGCGCCAAAGTCTTAGTGCGTGCGCCAAACTCAAATCGAGAGCGAGTAACGTTCATGTCGATGCTTGAGGAACTGCAGATTGAACAAGGACGAAAAGCTCCTCGCGTTGTGTTCAATAGTCGCACAGGTACGGTGGTCATGGGCGGCGATGTCGTGGTACGAAAAGCCGCCGTTAGCCACGGTAATTTAACCGTCACCATTGTAGAGCAAGAGTTTGTTAGCCAGCCTAATGGCGCATTTTTGGGCCAAGCCCAAGGCGAAACCGTGGTGGTGTCAGATAGCCAAGTCGGCATAGATACCGGCAATGGCCATATGTTTGTTTGGCCTGAAGGCATTGCGCTCAACGATATCGTCCGCGCAGTAAATAGTCTTGGTGCCTCGCCAATGGATTTGATGGCCATTCTCCAGGCACTTAATGAAGCCGGCGCCCTTGAAGCTGAACTGGTGGTGATCTAATGAAACTAGACAATAACCATAGTTATCTCAATCAACTTAGCGCCTCCGAGCTAATTCAAGCCAATGGTGAACACGGCGCACTTAAGTTAGTCAGCCAACAGTTTGAAGCCCAGTTCCTGCAAACGGTACTGAAGCAGATGCGCTCAGCGTCAGATGTCATGGCAGATAAAGATAGTCCGCTCTCTTCACAGAACAATGGCATGTACCGTGATTGGCATGATGCCGAGCTTGCAGGGCGACTCAGCCAGATGCAAAGCACCGGTCTTGCGAGCGTAATGAGTAAACAATTGGAGGGCGCACTTAAGTCTCAGCCAGAGATGGTCGCTTCTAATAATCATACAACTGCAAATGCCAATACCACCGCGATGCAACCAGCACTTATTGTGCCGTTCATTCCCAAGGTAAACGAGTAGTAACGCCAGCGGCAGCGATGCCGCTAATGACAAGATATAAGGACACAATATGAGCATGCTCAATATTGGTATGTCGGGACTCAACGCCAGTATGGCGGCCCTTAATGCCACCTCGAACAACGTTGCTAATGCCATGGTGCCTGGTTATTCGCGCCAGCAAGTCATGATGAGCTCTGTAGGTAACGGTGTTTACGGCAGTGGCTCCGGGGTGATGGTAGACGGCGTGCGTCGTATATCCGACCAATATGAAGTTGCCCAGTTGTGGAACACCACCAGCAACCTAGGATTTGCTAAAGTGCAATCCAGTTACTTTGGTCAAGTGGAACAAGTATTCGGCTCTGAAGGCAATAGTATCTCTGCCGGGTTAGACTTGTTATTTGCTTCGCTTAACTCTGCTATGGAGCAACCAAACGAAATTGCTTACCGTCAAGGTGTGCTCAATGAAGCAAGAGCCATCGGCCAAAGGTTTAACTCTATCAGTGAAGGCGTCAACTCTCAGATAACTCAAGTCGAAGGTCAGATTGGCGCTTCAGCCAAAGAGATTAATGCCCAACTAGAAAGCATCGCTAAATTCAATGCCGAAATCCAAGCGGCAAATGCCAATGGCAATGTACCTTTGGCGCTTCTTGATGCACGTGATGCGGCTATCGACGACCTATCAGAGATAGTCGATGTAAAAGTCGTTGAAGGGTCTAATGGACTGGTGAATATCTCGCTGGCACAGGGTCAACCTTTACTTGCTGGAACAACAGCATCAAAAATTCAAGTATCACCCGATCCCGCTAATCCGCAATTTAGCCAGATTAGTATCCAGTTCGGTCAATCTAACTTTCCTCTCGATGAAAAAGCCGGTGGCAGCTTAGGAGCATTAGTTGATTACCGCGATAACAGCCTAGTTGATTCAATGGCTTTTATCGACGAGCTTGCCAAAACCATCGCAGATGAATTCAATGCGGTACTTGCTGGCGGAACGGATCTGAATGGCAATCCACCCACTCAAGATCTATTCAGTTATGACCCAAATAACCCTGCGGGTAGCATAAAAATCACCAACGGCTTTAATGCTGATATGTTGGCATTTGGTCAAGATGGTACTCCCGGTGACAACAGTAACCTCAAAGAGCTAGTGGAATTAGCAAGTGCTAACTTTACCTTTAGCTCTCTTGGCGTTGATACCACCATGGGAGATGCCTTTGCCAGTAAAGTGGGTGAATTAGGTTCAGCTTCTCGCCAAGCGCAAATGGCAGAAGACACAGCCGTCAAACTGCAAATGGAAGCACAATCACAATGGGCAAGTACTAGTGGGGTAAACATGGATGAAGAGGGAACGAACCTCATTATCTATCAACAATCCTATCAGGCAAACGCTAAGGTCATTTCGACTGCAGATCAGCTTTTCCAGACCATTTTAAACAGTATCTAAGGATCTCTTATGCGCGTAAGTATGCTCAACCTTTACAGCAATAACTTGCAAAGCTTACAAAACTCAACGGCTGACATCTCTAAGCTAAACCAGATGATGGCGACGGGTAAGTCGATACTGCGTCCCTCCGATGATCCAATTGGATCGGTTAAGGTTATTGGCGGTCAGCGTGATTTAGCGGCAACTAATCAGTACATTAAAAATACTGAGTCACTGAGCACCAGTTTCAGCCGCGCCGAGACCTACATGTCGAGTATGGTTGAACTGCAATCTCGTATGCGAGAAATTACCGTGGCAGCAAATAATGGCAGCCTGTCGCCAGAAGATAGAGCGGCCTATGCCGCTGAGATGACCGAGTTGTTAGAAGCATTTACTGACACTGTGAATGCTAAAGATGAAGGCGGTAACTACCTTTTCTCAGGCAATCTCACCGACACAGCCCCTATTAGCCAAGATGCCAGTGGTAATTACGTTTATCAAGGTGATAATAATCATCGCGAAGTGCAAACTTCAGGCTCCTCTTGGATGACAGCTAATGTCACAGCATCGGAATTTATGTTTTCCAATGGTAGTGCCGATATCCTTAACCAAACCAAAGACTTTATCGCTGTATTAAACGATCCAAGTTTAGCACCAGGTGACCCCGCCTTTAGCCAAGGTGCAACCGACATGCTAACTAGTTTAGATGATACACTCACCAGTATTAGCTCTGCGATAACTGACATTGGTGGCAAACAAAATACCATTAGCCTGATTCAAACCTCCCATGAAGAGCGAGTACTGTTCAATGAAGAGGTTATCGGCGAAACGGAAGGGTTAGATTACGCCCAGGCCACTGCAGAGTTTAATCTAAAGCTAACTGCACTTAAGGTCACCCAGCAAACATTCGTGCAGGTGACGCAACTATCACTGTTTAACCATATGTAACAAGGTACCGCGAACTAATGCTCCATGGGATTACTGACACATTAAATATCCAGCAGCGCAGCCAAACGGTTGCGCCAGCCATGGGTGCCCAACAAGTACCTAATGAGCAACAGGTCGCAAATACTGCAGCAATTCCAACTCATCGACTTGAAAGTTATAGCAAGTGGGCAAAAGTGACTCAAGGGCAGCATAAAATCAGTGCCTCTCAGGTTGCAGAGCAGGGATTACAACAGGTAAAAGCGCTGCTTAAGCAACTGCATAACCAGGTAAAGCAGTCCCTTAGCAAGCAACAGAGTGTTCAGCAGCAAGCAAGAACAAAACAGTTGCAAAGCCAGCTTGCTCAGCTTGATATCAGCTACCAAAATAAGCCCTTGGTTGATCACCAACTCAATCTTATTTCCGCAGCAAGACCGGCAGCTAAACATAACTTCAGTTTAAAATCTGTCGACTTAAGTGTTGCTAAATTGCGTGATGAATACATTACCATTCAACTGGGCAGCGACAGTTCTAGGGTGTTGTTACCCGCCAATGAAAATGCCAACCATTTAGTGCAACACCTTAGCAGTGCGCTAAAACCTTTGGACATACAAGCTGCTGTAGATAGAAATGGCAAGTTCATCTTCCAAGGCAGTAAGTCGCAATGGCAGCAGGTACAAGCTGGATTATTGATGACCGGGCAAGGGCAACGCTTACCCGCTGGTGAGGCGAGAAGCATTAAAGTAAGTGAAGAACTCAATTGGCAAGATCCCAGAGAATGGCGTTTTGGCAGCAACGAAGAGCTCAAACAAGCGATGGCAAAAATCGCTAAATCAATGCATAAAGTAGAATTGCAGTTACAGGAACTAGCTGAAAGTAAACAAAAGATCCAGCAACAACTGCACCGCATCAATAGCCAAAAACCAACGTCTGCCGATCTAGAGACCACCATGACTCAGTTGACGAACTTAATGCAACCCTCGCCTTTTAACTTACAAGTCACCTCTTTAATGGCACAAGCTAATATGACCCGCACCCAAGTGTCCGCGCTACTAGCATAAAAATAACGCCAGCAACTCATCGCTGGCGGTCGTGATTAATTCATCAGAGTTAAGATTGCTGGCAGCTCATCAAAACCGCATTTATCTAGCAGATCAACCACATACTTACTGAAGTTAGCTTTGTGTTGTCTACTTGTGTGATAAACCTGAAAACACATAATAATGTCATGCTCGGTCAGGCTTTGTTTATCAGCAGCAATAGCTGCGAGATAACTGCGCAACATAAAGTAATCAACCATCATCAGCCTAAATGCTTCAGTCGGGCTTAACTTATCTACCTGCGGAAAGTTCATGTGATAAAAATAATAAAATAAGTACCGATTGAAGAGATCTTGATGCTTCTCAAGCGCAGGCAGAGCATGTTGCTGCCAAGCATTATTAAGCTGCTTTACACTAAAGTTACCCTCTTCATCTACCACACGGCATACCGCTTGATTGATCACCTCAAACCTTGCTCGACCCCGAACAGGCTTATTGGTATTAAGCCACAAATGGATTGAGGTAAAAGCATGCATTTTCTGCAATTCTGTATCTTGATTAAAACTGGCAACATGGTGCTTTAATTCACCGTTATCGGCCAAAGTAAGCAACTGCTGAAACATCGTATCTATGCTGCTTGAATTTTGTATAAGCTGCTTAGCTGACTCAACTGTTTTCATTAGAATCCCAATTGCAGTCAAGCTATGGCTAATCTCTAACTTTTCATTGAGCAGCAGTTGAATAGAGTAATCATGTGCTTTTTGAGCCCATAAAGGGGTAACCTCAAACTGGTTTTTATGGGATACCGTCATACGTTCAAAATGAAATGCATTCGGCTTCAATAGAATCAACCGAGCTGCTTCAGGGCAAGATAGCGACAGGCTTTCATATCGATCACCATCCTTCATATGAGACATTCGAGGATAGGTCTTACAAGTGTGACTAAGCAGTGACTCACCTGCTTTGGCATGGATCTGACACAATTGCTTATCGTCTAAAAAGCCACAAGCTCCCTCTTGGTTTAGCACCGCTTTTGCCCATGCGTCTTCACTTTTCTTAACTTTTTTTAACGCCTTTTGCGCTAGTACTTTTAACTCAGAATTAGCGAGAGTCTTCTTATAACTTTGCTTATCAATATAGATATTCCAACCATAACAGCAGCTGTCTTCACACTCACTACCGATACAATTAAATTGAGTAACAAAACTGGGTCTAACAAGTGACTTTTCCATGATCAGCCTCTTTTCATTTCAAGATGCTATAAAAAGGCGACTCTGTATGGTTTTTTCTAAAGTAATTTAAGCGCAAATTTCAGCTAAAACATAAAAAAGATCAAAAATAATTAACTTATACTTTCAATAACTTAAATGAATACAGTTGAATAAATTTTATCTGGATTTTCAGTTTTGATTTTGGCTGTCGTTTTATCAATTGTGACACACAATAATTCTTCGAATGCCTAAAGGAATACACTATGTTATCAGTTCATACTAACTATGCTTCACTGGTTTCTCAAAACTCTGTAACTAAAAACAATGACTTACTAAGCAACGCTATGGAGCGTCTATCGACTGGTCTACGTATCAATAGTGCAGCTGATGATGCTGCTGGTCTTCAAATCGCAACTCGCCTAAATGCCAACGTAACAGGCATGGAAACAGCTAGCCGTAACGTCAACGATGCAACTTCAATGCTTCAAACTGCTGATGGCGCACTCGATGAGTTATCAACAATCGCTAACCGTCAAAAAGAGCTTGCAACTCAAGCAGCTAACGGCGTGAACTCTGCTGAAGATTTGAAAGCAATTAACGCTGAATTCCAAGAGCTTACTAAAGAGATCACTCGTATTGTTGATAACACTGAATACTCAGGCAACAAGTTGTTTGATGCGTTAGATGGTGCAGGTGTTGAATTCCAAATCGGTGCAGGTGCAACTGAGCAGCTTTCTGTCAGTGTTACTAAAGCAGATCTTGCTGGCGTAGCTGACGATATTTCAGCAGCGGGTGCAGCAAAAGCTGCTATCGATAAGATTGATACCTTTATCGACAAAGTGGGCGCAGAGCGCTCTACATTAGGTGCTAACATCAACCGTCTAGGTCACACAGGCTCTAACCTTGCTAACGTGACTGAAAACACTAAAGCCGCTGCTGGCCGCATCATGGATGCTGATTTCGCTGTTGAATCTGCCAACATGACCAAAAACCAACTATTAGTACAAGCAGGTACAAACATCCTGTCTTCTGCCAACCAAAACACTGGTTTGGTTATGGGTCTATTGGGCTAAATCTTCCTCCCTCCCAATTTTCTTCAAAGGGCCTTTTGGCCCTTTTTTTATTTGCTGCTCCCTCTTCAGAACCGCCCCACTAATGTCGCCTTATTAACACTATACGATTGGCTCTTTAAAGCGATTTTAAAAGCGGAAGTATAGCTTCCCTAGTGTCACGAACAACGGAAATACATTCGCTTTCAGCACATTGAACATATTTTAAAACCTTTTAAAAACATACGATTAACCTTTGGCACAAACATTGCCATACCAGTTAGATTGGAGGAGCGTAATGATTTCAGGAATGAGTGCAGCAACATTTGCAGAGCAGCTTATATCGGCTGAGCGCATGGGCAAAGATCAACTTTTTAAAACCAGTATGACCAAGCATCAAAATCAACTTGACGCATATGACATCTTAGAAAGTAGCCTTAAAAGAATGACCAGTAAGCTTGAAGCGATTAATGGGGATGCTTTCGAAAGTAAAACCTCATCAATCAGTGATGAAAGTGCCTCAATTACAGTCGATAGCGATGCACCTGCAGGCACTTACGATCTTTATGTTAAGCAGCTGGCGCAATCTCACCAACTGTCCAAAAGTTTTGCCAGTGAAACCGAGGTACTGCCGACAACAGGCGTGTTGAGTATTCAAGTTGGGCCCAATGCCGCAGATACCATCGATATTGATATGGCAGTACTTAATGCTGATGGTACTCGCACCGTCGCCGACCTTAGAGATGCAATCAACAACCATGCTGACAACCCAGGAGTACAAGCTTCATTAGTCAGAACCGGCGGCCAAGTAGAGCTGATGATGACATCCAAAGAGTCAGGAGCCGTCAATAGTGTCGATGTCAAAATGGATGGTGTCGACTGGGGTATGACCGAAAGAAAAGCAGCTCAAGATGCCGAAGTCACTCTAAACGGCATTGATATAACCAGCAGTAGTAATTATTTGGGTAATGTTATTGATGGTGTGTCTATTGAGTTAAACCAGGCCCACGCAATCGGTGATAGCAGCACCATTAAAATTGAATCCGACTCCAGCTCTAGTGAGCAAGCAGTCGAAGACTTTGTTGACTCTTTCAATGAGCTAATGGAGCAAATCAACCAACTCACACGCTCCATGGGAAGCTCAGTTGTTGATGAAAGCAACAAAGATAAAGAGGACGATGACAAGGATAAAGATGACGACGATGAAGATGCTCCCTCTTCAATCACAGAAGATCAACTTGGGGTACTAAAGGGCGACTCCAGCTTAAGAATGCTGCAAAACAGTATGCGCAATAGCGTATTTGAAGCCGCGCCTAATGGCATGCGTTTGTCTGACGTCGGTATCGAGATGACCCGCGACGGCAAGCTAAGTATTGATGAAGACAAACTTAGCCAAGCACTCAAAGATGATCCCGATGCGATAAAAGAGATGTTCACCGCCAGCGGCAGTTATGTCGATCGAATTGACACCATTATCGACCCATTCACTAAGTCTAGTGGTTACTTAGATCTAAAACAGAGCAACCTAGACAAACAGATCGATAGAGTCGAAGACAGCATGTCTAGACATGACTATCAAATGCAACAGCGCTATCAAATCTATCTATCTCAATTTACCGCAATGGAAAACACCATTAACCAACTTAATTCAGCCAGCGCGCTGTTTTATTAAGGAAGCCTAACAAATGTTGAATGAGCACGATCCGTTTAATGCTTACAAACAGACCTCACTCGATGCGAGAGCCGCTGCTGCAAACCCACATGAAATGGTGCGAATGCTGCTGGACGGGCTCTTAGAAGAGATCGAAAGAGCCAGCGGTTTTATGCAACGCCGCAGCTATGAGGACAAGGGGCAAAGTATCAATAAGTGCCTCAACATCGTTCACGGACTCGACTCAATGTTAGATCTTGAAAGCGGCGGCGAAGTCGCCGCTGGGCTCAACCGCCTGTATGACTACTGCAGCCGTCAACTCGTGACTGCCAGCGTAGAGAATAGTATCGAGGCGCTAGCGCCAATAACAAAGGTAATAACCAATGTCAGAGAAGGTTGGACCAACCTCAATTAAACAATGGCTTTACTTTGAGAAGGCACTCCAATTTCACGCTAAAGCCGAAGACTGGCAAGCACTTGAAAAGGTGAATACCAAGATGATTTCAGCGTTAACAGCTGCGGGAAAGCCGAGTAATAGGCAGCAGCTCCTCGCCCGTAAATCACTGGCTGCAGTCCATCAAGCTGTGGTTAAGCAGTTAGAACAAGCTAAAGCGAAACTGGCGATTGAGATGAGTCAATTTCAGCAACAACAAGATGGGCTAGCCGCTTATCAACTGACTCAATTGAGCGGAGAAGATTATGATTAGCCCTTATACAGCATTAAATAGCCCGTTAACACAGGGCAATGCCGCAGCTTCGCCTTTGGCCACAACAAACAAGATGCATAGTGTGGCAAACGATAACCCAGAGGGGAGCGAGCATAATGATGTTCTGTCTTTTGCTATGGTTGCGGCGCAAAGCCTCAATACTGCTCATCAAACCTCAGCGATGGCAAGCACCGGCACCTCAATCAATAACAGCGAAACAACGATAGTTCGATCTTTTAGCGCGGACAGTGCAGTTGCAACTAACTCGACACTGCAACAGCAAAGCCCTGACATCAAAGCCGCTCTAAACCCTGTAGTGATGGGGGCTATTTCAAAGTCGAGTGACGCTCAGCCAGCGGCAACTAGCACGACCAGCGTTAATGCCAATCAAACCGCACCTTCGTTACCGCAACTATCGCAACAGAGTTATTCACCTCAGCCAATGCAAAATGGCGGCTTAAAGTCGGCCCCATCAATAATACAGAATGCATTTCAAGCCACCGCGACCACTCAGCCTGCCATCGCAGCCTTGACTCACGATGCACTGGCCAGTGAAGCGCTAGAATCTAGCCAGCATGTCGTTGGCGGCGCCTCTAGAAATCAAGCAACCGTTGCCCAGTGGGGCCCGGTTTCAGTCTCTCAAGCCGCTCCGATGATGCAGCAAGCCCAAGAGATGCTCTCTCCACTGCGTGAACAGTTACGCTTTCAGATTGATCAGCAGATTAAACAGGCTGAACTTAGATTAGATCCACCTGAGCTTGGCAAGGTAGAGCTCAATATACGCTTAGACGGTGACAGACTGCATATTCAAATGCATGCCGCTAACCCCGCTGTTCGTGATGCTCTGTTAATGGGATTAGACAGGTTACGCAACGAATTAGCCATGGATCATGGCGGCCAAATTGATGTCGATATCAATCAAGAAGGTGAGCAAAAGAAACACAACCAACAACCGCATACCACAACGATTGCAGCGGCATCCCTCTCAAACACCGATAGCTTAGTTGATAGCCTTTCACAGCAAGATGAAGTCGATCTATTGGCATAACTTAGGAAACACTCATGGCATTTAGTAATTCAAATACGAAAAAAATAACAATTCTACTATTCATCACCATCTGGAGTGGCGCTGTGTTTTGGGCTGGTTGGCAATCGCCAACAATCATAGGTGGGCCATTTTCAGCCGCCGAAGATGAAGTTATCTCAGCTAAGTTTTATCCATTAGACAAGTTTGTCATCTCAGTACCTGGTGATGATTATCCTCATTACTTGTTACTTGAAATGGCCTTCAAAAGCCGCTCTAAAAATGTCGAAACTACGATCAAGCAGGCAGATCCGGTGATCCGTAATTCGCTGATGAAAATGTTCTCCAAAAAACATTTCAACGAACTCAACGACGCTCAACAGTTTGAATCATTACAAAAAGAGGCGCACCTGTTGCTAACCAATGTGCTTGCAGAAAATGAATTCAGTATTGAGCTTGATGACGTGTTGTTCACTCGGATGGTCATTCAATAGGAGGGCTATGTTATGAACGCTGCACAAGTCGCTTACCAAACAACAGCAGAAGAACCCACGGTTAATCGCCTGTCCGAAAGCCAAGTGATGATGCAGTACCTTCCGCTAGTAAAACGCTCTGTGTCTCAACTTCGTAGCCATTGTGGATCAGTTTTGACTATCGAAGATATGGAGCAAATAGGCATGATGGCGTTGTTAGAGTCCGCAAGGCGCTATCCAGGTGAATATGACAACGGTTTCATCTCATATGCAGGTCAGCGAATTAGAGGCGCCATACTCGACGAGTTGCGTCGCCAAGATTGGCGTCCTCGACCCGTGAGACAACAGGCCCACGAACTTAATGATACGGTTCGCAAACTCACCAAAATGCTTGAACGAGCGCCGAGTGACAATGAAGTAGCCCAAGCTATGGGGCTCAATCAAGAAGACTACCGCAAGCGTCTGCATGCCTCTCAATCAGAGTCGATGCGAAGCCTAGATGAATTGATTAGTGATGGCGGACATTTTGAAGATAAACGAGATGTATTTGAACAAATATCCGCCAAAGAAACTTTATTCCAAGCAATTTCGAAATTAAACAAAAGAGAACAGGTAATTCTGTCGCTTTACTATCAACATGAACTCAATTTAAAAGAAATAGCCGCCACGTTGGGATTAACAGAAACTCGGATCTGTCAGTTGCATAAACAAGCAGTAAAGCAACTTCAGAAAATATACCAACAATGGGATCGGTAAGCAGGTGAGGTAGTATGAGCAAACTTTTAGGGCTAATGATCATTCTTTTTTCAGTTTTTGGTGGATATGTCTGGGCAGGAGGAACCTTAGCCTCCCTATGGCAACCAGCAGAGATACTGATCATATTTGGTGCAGGTATGGGTGCACTCATTATCGCTAACCCTAAACCCGTCCTAGTGGAGATGCTTGACCAAATAAAAGAGTTAGTCAGAGTCGAAAAAGAGGACCCTGAGCTTTATCCCCAACTGTTTGGCTTGATGGGTATGTTAATGGCTCAAATCCAATCTCAAGGACTTAAAGTGCTTGATGACCATGTGGAAAAGCCGAGAGAAAGCTCGCTATTTCTCATGTACCCCACAGTGTTAGAACACCCAACGGTACTGCAATTTCTTATCGATAATTTACGTCTACAGTCTATCGGTAAACTCTCCGCCCATGATCTTGAACATATATTGGATGAAGAGATCCATCGTATGGAAGAGGATTGGATGCGTCCATCACTTGCGCTAAATAAAGTGGCAGAAGCCATGCCGGGCTTTGGTATTTTGGCTGCCGTAATGGGGATCATCATCACCATGTCCAATATTGACGGTCCAATAACTATGATAGGTGTCAAAGTAGCAGCAGCGCTTGTGGGCACATTTATCGGAATTTTTGCCTGTTATTGCCTGTTCGACCCGTTGTCTAAGGCACTAGAACATTTAGTTGAACGTAAGTCAGCACAGCTTAGGTGTGTTGCAGCTATGCTATCCTCCTTCGCCAAAGGCAAACCTCCAATGCTGGCAATAGATGCCGGTCGAAAACAGATTCAAAGTGAAAACCGTCCCACATTTATCGAGTTAGAACGCTGGATGGTGGAGCAACAAAGCTAATGGCTACTCGTCCTGAACCTATCGTAATTCGGCGTAAAAAGAGAACCAAAGCTAAGCCTGGTCACGGCGGAGCTTGGAAAGTCGCCTTTGCTGATTTCACACTGGCAATGATGGCACTATTCATGGTTTTGTGGATTATGCAAATAGCCGATCAGCAAGAAAGAACCATGATTGTTCAGTACTTAAAGGGCGACCTGTATTCAACTGGGTCTATTAACCCGTTTGATCTGAGCCGCTCCCCTTCACTGATTGATTTTCAGGGGAATATAGCGCTTCAGCAAGCTGTTTTACCTGCAACCGCTACCGGTGTCGATCGCAGTGGTCCTGCAATGCACAATCATATTCCCTTGGGGAAAGATAACGTAAAAGCTGGTATCGGCCCTGAGCTCAACTCATTAGTGCCTGGAAAGTTTGAAACACAGGCCCAATTAGAGTTTTTAGCGAGAGAGATAGAGCAAGTCATTACCGATGTCAGCATGAATGCCAATGTAGAACTTCAAGTTGTGCCACAGGGCATTAGAATTTTAATGCATGATAACGTCAACCAATTCATGTTTACCCGTGGCAGTTCAAATATGAAGCCCTACTTTGAAGATCTGCTCATGGCCTTAGGACCAGTGCTTGGCAAAGTCGAAAACAAAATGAGTATTTCAGGCCATACAGACTCAAGCCCTTATGCGGGAAAGACATTTACCAACTGGGAGCTTTCAAGTAAACGAGCATTACTTGCCCGTCGCGTATTGGAATATTCAGGCGTACAACGTGACCAAGTCATTCAAGTCACAGGGATGGCAGATCAAGCGCCTTATATCGTTGACGATCCAGCAGCTGCAGCCAATAGAAGAATTGAGATGCTAGTGATGACCTCAACAGCTGAAACTCAATTACGACAGATGATGGGTATCGCCAGTGAACAACCTAAATCAGACGCTGAAATAGACCATGCTAAGCAAGTTGCCGAGGCAAACAAACCCAGAATGAGATATCGCTAACTGTGGATGACCCTTTAATACAGCACGGTGAATTTATACCCGCAACTCAACAACCGACAAAACCAGAGTTGGGTATTGATAGTCGCCAGCATACAAGGCACTCATTGCGAGAAGACCATGACAAAAAGATCGAGCTAGCATGTGATGGCGTTACAGTATCGCTGTTCAAACAAACATGGCGCAGCACAAGACCTATCGGTATTGCCAATATAAAAGATATAGGCCTAGGCGGGGTTGGGATGATAAGTCGCAGCAAACTATCGCCTAATCAACAGGTATCAATCGCCGTCGATGATGAGTTGATACCCATCATAATAATGCGAGTGCATAGCATTAACGAAAAGCTCAATTTTATTGGCGCCAGATGGGCCATAGAAGATCAACAAAAGACCTTGAGCATTATTCGTAAAGTACAATTTTTAAGTGAAAAATCAGTGTAATACAGAATGAGTATCGTCGACAGTAGGGAGATAGTAATGGCTTCATCATATGAGCGAAAAGGCCCGGATGGTCTACAAAAGCTCTTTCTGTATTTGATACTACTTGATTGGTTTATCCTATTGTATTTAACCACTGAACTTAAAGATATGCCCTTTAAGCAAGGCGTGGCCGCTTCTATCATGGTGACGTTGTTTAATTTTCTTTTAGTCAATTTGTGTTTTAAGCGAGCACGCAGATCGAGCGACAGCTACCTCATTTACCCTGTCATTGGAGGCGCTCTGCTGTCTTTCTTACTGCTAGCCTACTTCTTTTTTTTCAATTGATAGCACTCATTAAATAGCTGCAGTTCCACGGCCTTTGCACGTCTAGTAAAGCATTGAAGTAACTGCAGCTACTGAGGTTGATTTCCCCTGTGAACCTCAATAACACCGCTCAATCAAAAAAGCTTGTGGCTCTCGTCATATCCCGCAAATATATTCCCAACAGATGATGAATAATTAGCAGTTTCAAAGCATTGCTGCCTACAAAGGGGTTGAGTTAAGATTTCAAGCTGAGCCGCCAGCAGGCTGACAACCCTAATTCGTATTATTAAAGAGATCATTAATATGCCACATGAGCCGTTAACTCAGCAGCAACGCGAGTTTATGTTAAGCAAGGTGTCTGAGCCGGTGATTGCCATTGCTAAACAGGTGAACTTTGCTGAACGCTATTATGCCCTGCTTGAGCAGTTTCCAAAGCTGCCCGGGGATTTTAACTCTAACGTGGCGTTAGATACCAAAATCGATTTAGTGACCGCTTTTGCCTACCCTATTCGCTATTACAAGGGGGAGGGAGGCTACTTTATGCTCAACAAAATAAAATTCGCCTATCCGCATATGCGGCTGATGATTGAGATCCGTCAAGCTGTTAGCTTTCACTTTGATTTATGGCGCGATGACACTCGCATTGGTGGCGGCAGTTACCAGCAGCTGGCGGTGGCCGAGCGCTTATCGCGAGAAGAGGATATTTGTTGGGATGACTGGCGCGTGCAGCAAAAACCATGGTGTTACAGCGAAGCGCAACTACAAACTGTGTTGACTGAACTGTTTTCACTGTTTGACGACCTGTGTCAAGCTATGCCTGAGCCGCCAGGTTTCCCGCAAAAATCATTTACTCAGTTGGATTGTAAGGATTTATTAACACAAATCCCTGAACCTGTAAGCACCATTGCCAAGCAGGTGAACTTCTCTGAGCGCTATTCAGCGCTACTTAAGCAATTTCCTAAATTACCCGGTAAATCTAGCGCTAAAGTATCACTAGAAAAACAAATAGAGTTAGTCTCAGGCTTTCCGTATCCAATTGACTACAACCCCAACTTTGGAGGGAGTTTTACTCTGTATCGCGAGGATTTCGAATATTCACATATGCACATTAAATTTGAAATAAAGCAAAAGGTTACATTCTGGTTTAATTTATTTCGAGATAATAATGACCACTCCTGGGTTGGTGGCGGTAATTTTCATGAGCTTTCGGCCGCGCAGCGATTATCTAGCGGGGGATCTATGAGCTGGGAAGAACGAAATGTTGTTCAGCAGCCATATTGTTATAACGAAACACAGCTGCAAATGGTACTAACTGAGCTTTTTTCACTTTTTGAAGATATGTGCCAAGCCATGCCAGAGCCACCAAAGCCTCAAATAACCCACTAACATGCCATTAGCGATAACGCCTCAATCACAAATCGTAGGCCCAGCTAATGACCTACTCTCTATTATCCCCGCAGGGGATACATGGGGGCGAAGAAGTCCAGATTTGAATCCAGCGCATTCATGGGCCTAGTAGCGCGAGTAACTTGTTACGAAGCCGGGGATAGCGCTCAGCGGCGGGTTGACGTCGAACTAGCCATTTATGCCTAATTAAGTAAAGAAGCTACCTAAAAATAATCTTGTCGCATCACACCGTAATCACTGCAGCCCTAAGCGCTATAGCAAAATGATTAATTGACTCAAATCGCAGACGTAAAAAAGCCCGTTGCGTTAGCAACGGGCTTTCTCGTATTAGGCGCCTAGGAATG
>NZ_JBFRMK010000162.1:27972-28740 GCF_041470405.1 Shewanella sp. 10N.286.45.A1 | reverse complement strand
GGCATTACGCTAATGCGGCTTTTTTTCTAAAACATGCAGATAAAGAAAATAGACAGAAAAACCGCAATTATTGCGCTAAGACCTAGCGACATTTTTAGTTCAGTTTGCATCGACAACTCCTTAATTTAGTCACTTAATACTATAAGAAACCTGAGACTTTCTCAGGCAATAATCGATATTTTGTGATCTCGATACAGACTTTTTCTGCAAAGTATGCGAGGTAAGCACAAATAGTTCCCAAGTCGTATAAATTAGATATACTTCTGCTATAAATCATTGAGAAAAACCAACAAAGTAAGAGGTTCAAATGGCACAGTTACTACATACCATGCTTCGTGTAGGAGATTTAGAGCGCAGTATCGCATTTTATACTCAAGTTATGGGTATGAAACTGCTTCGGAAAAGCGAGAACAGTGAATATAAGTATACCCTCGCATTCGTTGGATACGACGAAGAATCAACAGGTAGCGCAGTGATAGAACTCACTTATAACTGGGGCACTGAATCCTATGATATGGGTAACGCTTTTGGTCATATAGCCATTGGCGAAGAAGATATATATGCTCGTTGTGATGCCATTGCGAATGCCGGTGGCAAGGTTATTCGTCCAGCAGGCCCTGTTGCAGGTGGCACCACTGAAATCGCATTTGTTGAAGATCCTGATGGCTACAAAATTGAGTTAATCCAAATGAGCTCATCACAAAAAGGTCTTGGTTAAAATATCAATAATCGTTCTGTGTTTAAGTCCTTTTATACCAATCAGTATAA